>DATLBM010000272.1:0-14822 GCA_035526885.1 Thermoanaerobaculia bacterium
CTGCGCGATCAGCGCCGGCGCCGTGAAGGCGTGCGGCTCGAAGCATTGCTGGCCACGGCGCGACTGGACGCGCTACGCATGCAGCTCAATCCGCACTTTCTCTTCAACACGCTGCACGCCGTGTCCGCGCTCGTCGAGCGCGATCCCGCGGGCGTGCGCAAGATGATCGCGCGGCTCTCCGAGCTGCTGCGCTTCACGCTCGACCGCGGCGGGCCCGACGAGATCGCATTGCGCGACGAGCTGTCGTTTCTGCAGCGCTACCTCGACATCATGGCCGTGCGCTTCCAGGGCAAGCTGCGCGTGTCGACGTCCGTCGATGAATCCCTGCTCGCCGCGAAGGTGCCGGTGTTCATTCTCCAGCCGCTGGTGGAGAACGCGCTGGAGCACGGCGTGAGCCGGGCCACGGGCGACGCGGTCATCGAGATCGGCGCGCGACGCGAAAGCGCGCAGCTCATCGTGTTCGTGCGCGATCGCGGTCCGGGCATGGACACGACCAACGAAGGCGTGGGACTGACGAACACGCGCGCGCGTCTCTCCGCTCTCTATGGCGAGAAGGCCTCGATCTCCATGCGCAGCGATCCGGAAGGGGGCGCGGTAGCGGAGCTGCGTCTGCCGTGGCGCGATGCCTGATCCGCTGCGCGTGCTCATCGTCGACGACGAGTTGCTGGCGCGACAACGCATCGAGGATCTGCTGGCGAAGGAGCGGAACGTGACCATCGCCGGCCAGGCTTCGGACGGCAACGCCGCCATCGAGATGATCCGCGAGCTGCATCCGGACGTCGTCTTCCTCGACGTGCAGATGCCCGGCAGGACGGGTGTGGACGTGGTTCGCGAGATCGGCGACGCCATGCCGCCCACGATCTTCGTCACCGCGTTCGATCAGCACGCCGTGCAAGCCTTCGAGCTGGCGGCGGTCGACTATCTCGTCAAGCCGTTCGACGACGAGCGATTCGCGCAGGCGCTGCAGCGCGCACGTCGCGCCGCGGAGCTGCGCGCGCCGCGCGGCCAGTACGCGGATCGCATCGCCGTGGAACTGCGCGGTCAGGTGCGCGCGGTGCCTGTCAGTCGCATCGACTACATCACCGCCAGCGGTCCGTACGCGGAGTTGCACGTCGACGGAAAAACGTTCGCCGTGCGCGAGCGCATGCAGGCCCTCGAGGAAAAGCTGGACCCGCGCCGTTTCTTTCGCATTCATCGCTCCGCCATCGTGCGCGTCGACACGATCGACGTCTTCCTCCGGCACGCCGGCGGCGACTACGGCGTGCGCCTCAAGAATGGCGTGGAGCTGAGCGTGAGCCGTACGCGGCGCGAGGAGCTGGAAGCGCGGCTGGGGATCGGCTAGAGCCGCACGCGAGTCCACACGCGCACCGTGCGCGGCACGATGTAGCTCTTCGATCCGAACGCATTCACTACGTCCGTCGCGAACGTCACCCCGACGCGGCTGATCGGGAACGAGTAGCGCAGCGCGAAATCCGTCGGCAGCACCGAGCGCGATTCGAGACCGCTGATCTCGAACGTGCGGAACTGAATGTAGCGCTGAAGCATCGTCGCGCCGAATTCGCCAGGGCCGAGGGGGAGCTGGGCGCTGATCCAGGCATTGCCGCTGTGCGCCGGCTCGTACAGCACGAAAAGATTCGAGTCCGAAAAGCGCGAGTACGTGTAGGTCGCGCCGGCTTCGAAGCGATCGAAGAGGCGATAACGCGTGTCGAGCTGCAGCGAGTGCATCGTGCGGTCGTACGCGTCGGTGCGGCGGAGCAGGTCGATACGCGCCGTGCCTGTGTTGCCGATGGTGGACGCGAATCCAACCGACGCGACGCGCTGCACTGGGCCGCCCGCGTTGCCGAATGCGTATCTGCCGAACGTCGCGGAGATCGCGCGCGTGCCGTCGCCGCGCAGGTCGTAGGTCATGGCCACGCGCGGCTCGAACGAATCGCGGCCGCCGTCGACCTCGCCGTAGCGCAGCCCCGCATCGACGACGAATCGCGGCGCTGACCAGCGATCGCCAACGAACAACGCGTGCGAGTCGTAGCCTTGCGCGTCCCACGCGCGTGCCCCGGCGGTGAGCACGTGATCGCCGGCGGCGTACGAAACGGTGGTGGCGATGAAGTCTTCGCCATGGCGCGGACCGATGGGACCTTGCGCGGGCGGAAAGAGACCCGACTCGGTGGAGCGGCTGATGACCGTGTCCGTCACGACCGATGTTCCGAACACGCCCGTGTGCCGCAGCGATGCAGACCACGCATTCGTTTCTGCGTACGTGCGGTCGCCGCCGCGTGCGTACGTCGCGTCGAAGTGATGCGCCGCGCCCACCTGGCCATCCAGTTTCAGCAGCACGCCGCGATCCCTGGTCGTGTACCGCGTGGCGTCGCCTCCGTTCCATGCCGAGGCGAAGAACCACAGTCGCTGGGAGACGATGCGTCCGCCGCCGTAGGCCTCGAAGCGATTGCGCAAGCCGTCGCCGCGCTGGAAAAACGGACCGCCGTCATTCCACGCTTCGTTCGAGATCGTGTCGCGCAGCGAGAGGAAGAACTGCTCGCGTCCCGAGCGCCGCTGAATGGCGAGCACGCGTCCGCCGTACGACTCCGTCTGCACCGGCGCGCCCGCCCGCGTCACCGTGACTTCCTGCACCGTCTCCTCGGGACCGACGATCGTGGAGAATTGGGTGATGCCGTCGACGGCGACCGCGCTCGGCGAGTAAGCGTCCGGCGCGATGGCCGGTGCGTAGTCGCGTCCCGGCAGACGATCGAGCGTGGCGTCGTCGAAGTGCGAGGTCACTGCCGTCGTGTCGGCGACGTTGTTCTGCGTCGCCGTCGAGGTCACGCTGTCCTCGTCCGCGCTCGGTTCCAGTTTCGCGTCCGCGCGCGCGACGCGATCCAGCTCCACCTTCGCGCGGCGCGTGAGCGTGGTCATGCCGGACTTCGAGAACGTCACGTCGTAGAGGCCGGGCGGCAGCATGTCGATGAAGTACGCGCCGCGCGCGTTCGTGATCGTGGTGCGCGGATGCTGCAGCGACTCCGCGGTGACGGTGACCGTGACGCCGCCAGCGGCGGCGTCACCGATCGTCACGCGTCCCGTGATGGCCGTGGCGTATGCGGGAACCGAGAGCAGGAGCGCGAACAGGATCCGTGTCATCGACTCAGTTGACGATAACGAATGCGGTGAGGTTGCGCCGCGTCGGCGCCGAGGCGTTTCTTCTTGTCCTCTTCGTATTCGGAGAAGTTGCCGTCGAAGAACGTGACCCGGCTGTCGCCCTCGAAGGCGAGGATGTGCGTGGCCACGCGGTCGAGGAACCAGCGGTCGTGCGAGATGACGATGGCACAGCCGGCGAAGCTCTCCAGCGCCTCTTCCAGCGCGCGCATCGTGTTCACGTCCAGGTCATTGGTCGGCTCGTCGAGCAGCAGCACGTTCGCGCCTTCCTTGAGCATCTTGGCCAGGTGCACGCGATTGCGCTCGCCGCCGGAGAGCACGCCCACTTTCTTCTGCTGGTCGGAGCCGGAGAAGTTGAAGCGCGCCACGTACGCGCGCGACTGCATCTCGCGCGGGCCGAGCGTGATCACGTCGCCGCCGCCGGTGATCTCCTCGAAGATGGTCTTCTCGCCGTCGAGCGTCCGGTTCTGGTCGACGTAGCCGAGCTTCACCGTCTCGCCGACGCGGATCGCGCCGGCGTCCGGCTTCTCCTCTCCCGTGATCATGCGGAAGAGCGTGGTCTTGCCCGCACCGTTCGGACCGATCACGCCGACGATGCCGCCCGGCGGCAGGCGGAAGGACATTTCTTCGACGAGCAGGTTCTCGCCGTAGGCCTTCGACACGCCGTCGGATTCGACGACGATGTTGCCGAGGCGCGGGCCGGGCGGGATGTAGATCTCGAGCTCCTGGATCTTTTCCTTGGTTTCCTGCGCGAGCAGATTCTCGTACGCGTTGATGCGCGCCTTGCCTTTGGCGTGTCGCGCCTTGGGCGACATCCTGATCCACTCCAGCTCGCGCTCGAGCGTGCGCTGGCGATTCGACTCCGCCTTCTCCTCCTGCTGCAGGCGGCCTTTCTTCTGCTCCAGCCACGACGAGTAGTTCCCCTTCCAGGGAATGCCTTCGCCGCGGTCGAGCTCGAGGATCCAGCCCGCGACGTTGTCCAGGAAGTAGCGGTCGTGCGTCACGGCGATGACCGTGCCCGCGTACTGCTGGAGGTGCTGTTCGAGCCACTGCACGGACTCGGCGTCGAGATGGTTGGTGGGCTCGTCGAGCAGGAGGATGTCCGGCGACTGTAGTAATAAACGACATAGCGCCACGCGGCGCTTCTCGCCGCCCGAGAGCACGCTGACCGGCGTGTCGCCGGGCGGGCAGCGCAGCGCGTCCATGGCCATCTCCAGCTTCGAGTCGATGTCCCACGCGCCAACGGCGTCGAGCTTGTCCTGCACTTTCGACTGGCGGTCCATGAGCTTGTCCATGTCCGCGTCGGGATCGCCGAAGGCGTTGTTGATGTCGTCGTACTCCTTGAGCAGATCGAGCACGGGCTGCACGCCCTGCTGCACGATCTCGAGCACGGTCTTCGACTCGTCGAGGCGCGGCTCCTGGTGGAGGATGCCCACGGTGTAGCCGGAGGAGAGAATCGTCTCGCCGAGGTGGTCCTTGTCCTCGCCGGCCAGGATGCGCAGCAGCGAGGATTTGCCGGAGCCGTTCAGTCCGAGGACGCCGATTTTCGCGCCGTAGAAATAGGAGAGGTAGATGTCTTTGAGGACCTGCTTCTTGCCGTGGAACTTCGAGACACCGACCATCGAGTAGATGATCTTGTTTGGTTCGGGTTGGGCCATAAGGGGCGCGATTCTATCGAATCGCGCCGTTGCCGGTTGACGGGTTGCTGTGTTGCCGGGCGCGGCATGGCGAACGGGCCATGCTGCGCCGGCAACCAGCAACCAGCAACATGGCAACTAAAGCTGCGCGACCGCGGCGTCGAGCTGTTCGCGCGCCTGTGAGGCGGGAATGGCCTGCGCCGCGCTCACGTCCCATCCGAAGTTCAGATGAGTCTCGCCGGGCTGCAGCGTCGCGGTGCCGATGACCACTCCGCCCGCGCCGTAGAGCGTCACGGTGACGGGCACGTTCTGCGCCGGACTGACGTTCAGCGCACCGGCGATGGCGTTGTTGCCGGTGACGATGGTCACGCCGCCGGCGATGTTGTTCGAGGCCGGAATCTGCAACTGCGCCACCTGCGGATAGATCGTGACCGAGGAGGCCGCGGCCACTTTCGGCCCGAACGTGAACCCGCCCTGCAGGAACTGCAGCCCGGGCGCGGGCTGCAGCGAGTAGTACGCGTTCTGATCGGTGTTCGCAGCGTTGAGCGTGAGTGAATAGTAGTTGCCACCCATGAGCATGGACGTCTCTCCCTCTTTGTTGAAGTGCGGGAAAGGGTAGCACCGCTTCAATGCACGGTTTCGGACGCTCCTGCAACAGCCAGCTCGCTCGGGCGGACCGGCGCGCGGTCCGCGATCGGCTCCTCGAACGCCACCACCACCAGCGTCTGGTCATCCTCGGGCGGCCGGTTGCGCGTGAACTTTTTCACGGCGGTGAGCAGCGCTTTCTTGATCTCGTCCGCGGAGTGCCGTCCCGCGGCGATGATGGTGTGCTCGAAGCGCTCGAAGCCGAACGGCTCGCCGTCGTCGTCCACGGCTTCGATCAGGCCGTCGCTATAAAGAATGAGGCGATCGCCGGCGTCGAACGTCACCGTGTGCTCGCGGAACGTTTCGCCGCGGCGGCGGATGCCGAGGGGGAAGCCCCACGAGGACAGCGCCTCGAGCTTGCCCGTGGCGCGGCGGTACACGTACGGATCGAGATGGCCGGCCGAGGAGAAGCGCAGCGACTGCGCGCTCGGATCGAGCATGCCGAAGAAGAAGGTCATCATCATGCGCTTCGGCGCGGTGCGGATGACGATGTCGTTCAGCACCTCCAGCACCACGCGTGGCGAGGAGTCGTAATCCACCTGCACCAGCAGTGCGGCCTTGGCCATCGACATGACGATGCCGCTGGTCAGTCCGTGTCCGGCGACGTCGCCGAAAGCGATGCCGATCTCGCCCGTCGCCTGTTCGAGAAAGTCGAAGTAATCGCCGCCGATCTCCGTCGCCGCGCGATAGTGCGAGGCCACCGTAGCGCCGGACATCTTCGGCGCCGATTGCGGCAGCAGCGCGGCCTGAATGCGATTGGCGGCGTCGATCTCCGCCTTCACGCGCTCGCGCTCGATGATGCGCTTCACGTGCGGAGCGAGGTCTTCGTACTCGTACACGATCTCGCGTCCGGTGACGATGCCGGCGATGCTCAGTCCGAGGGAGATCACCAGCGGAATCGCGAACGCGGACCAGGTGGTCACGCCCATCGGTCCGCCAACGAAGCGCAGCAGCGGCACGAACGCCGCGATGAGCGATCCGTAAAACAGAGCCGTGGCCGCGCACAGCAGATCGAATTTGAGGAAGATCACCGCAGCCGCCACGACGCCGCCGAAGCCGAAGAGCAGCGCCTGCTGTCCCGGATCGATGGGCACGTCGAAGATCGACCAGATCGTGCCGACGATGGCCGCGACGATGAAGCCGAGGGCCAGCATGCGCTTGCGCGCGAAGAACGCGATCACGAAGAGCAGCAGCACGACCGCGCCGCGCGCGGCATCGATGGCCGCGGAGAGGATCGGCACGACCGGCCCGCCCAGTCCGAGAATCTCGAACGTGCCGCCGGCCGTGGGACGCGCCCAGCCGAGGAGGAGGGGAATCGCGGCCACGGCATAGACGGCGGCGGCCACCAGCGGCGCGAACAGCATGCCGTTCAGCGTCGCGCGGCCGACGGTGGCGTTGCGCCAGTCGCGATTCAGGATCGCGTCGTATGACGCCAGACGCTCGCCCCAGCGCTCGCGCGCGTAGCTCTCGCCGACCGCCCACGCGAAGAACACCAGCACCGCCACCGGCAGGTCGTAGAAGATGAATTTGAACGCGCCGAATGCCGCGGCGGTCGAGCGTCCATCGAGCCCCGGACCGAATCCCGTGAAGATCGAGATGGCCGGCGCGGAGAGGTAGTTCCACAGGATCGACAGCACGGCCAGCAGCGCGAACAGGTACGAGGCCGTGCGCACGCCCACTTCGCCGGCGTGGTACTTCTTCAGAAAGATGATGAGCAGGATCAGCAGCAGCGTGAACACGACGCCGTACTGGATGAACGTGCTGACCACGCCGAAGCTGCTGCCCTGCGGCTGCGAGCCGTCGGCCATTTCTTCGATGGGCATCCATCCCGCGAACTGATTGCCGATGAAGTAGACGCCGACGTACATCGCCACCTTGCCGGTGTCGAGCGTGTGCGGAACGCGGTAGCGCACCAGCCGGTCGACGCGGTTGCGCAGCACGGTGGGGCGCACATCGTCGAACACCGCATTTTCGACGGCGGGGAGCTTGGTCGATTTCAGAAACGCATCCGCGGCGCGGCGGGCCTGTTCATCGGTGAACGCCGGTGCCGGTTCTTCCGTCGGGACGAATCGCCGCACGCCGATGATCGCGCCGGTGTCGGGCATCACGTAGACGTCCGCGGCGCGGAACTTCGTGCGTCCCTTGTAAAAGTAGGGGATGAAATACGCGACCATGCGCGGCCCGACGATGGGATCGACCGCCGCCTTGCGCCGCAGCTCGGGCTTGCCGAGGAACTGCTGCTCGAGCAGGCCGTGGTTTTCCCACGAGACGACGCTCCACGTGTCCTCGACTTTCAAGCCGAGCTTGCGCACCGCGGCGTCGGCGGCGGCACGCGCCTGGTCGCGCGTGATGCGCAGGTTGCGCGGCTGCGGCGGGTCGAACAGCGGCAGGAGCGCGAACAGCGCGGCCAGTCCAAGAACGCATGCGATCAGGGGGAGGTACCGTTTCATCGAGTGTCCGTCATGATACCCAAGCGATTGCTTTCATCTTTTACGGATATGTGCCGCTTGCGTTTCAGTAGACTGCGCGCATGACCGATCGCCGCGCGAACTATGCCCTCGCGGTGCTCACCTTCATCAATCTCTTCAACTACATCGACCGCTGGGTGGTTGCCGTCGTCGTCGAGCCCATCCGCCGCGACCTCGGACTCTCCGACACCCAGATGGGGTTCGTGGCCTCGTCGTTCATCGTCGTCTACATGCTGGTCTCGCCGGTCTTCGGCATTCTGGGCGATCGCAGGAAGCGCCCGCCGCTGATCGCCCTCGGCGTGGCCATCTGGAGTCTGGCCACGGGACTGGCGGGATTCGCGCGCGGCTTCTGGACGCTGTTCGCAGCGCGCGCCACGGTGGGCGTGGGCGAGGGCGCGTACGGGACGATCGCGCCGGCACTGCTCGCGGATCAGTTTCCGTACGAGCGCCGCGGCCGCGTGATGTCGGTGTTCTTCTCAGCAATCCCGATCGGCTCCGCCGCCGGGTACGTCCTGGGCGGGCTGGCGGAGCGCTTCTTCGGATGGCGCGGCGCGTTCTGGGTGGTGGGCTTTCCGGGACTTCTGCTCGCGCTGCTCCTGCTGACGGTGAAGGATCCGCCGCGCGGACAGAACGACGCTCCCGCCGCTCCGCAAACGAAACGAGGCTACGGCGGCTTGTTCGCAAATCGCCCGTACATCCTCGCGGTCCTCGGCTACGCGGCGTACACGTTCGCGCTGGGCGGACTGGGATTCTGGATGCCCGCGTTTCTCGAGCGCGCGCGCGGCCTGACGCGGGGCCAGGCGACGACGAGCTTCGGCGCGATCGTGGTGGTGACGGGATTCATCGGCACGTTCATCGGCGGCTGGCTCGGCGACAAATTTCTCTCGCGCACGAAGCAGTCGTACCTGTGGGTGTCCGGGATCGCCACGATGCTCGAGGCGCCGCTGGCCTTCCTCGGCTTGTACGCGAAGTCGAAGCCGCTCTACTTCGCCGCGCTCGCGCTCGCGGAAGTGCTGATCTTCATGAGCACGGGCCCGGTGAACTCCGCGATCGTGAACGCGGTCTCGCCGATGGAGCGCGCCACCGCCGTCGGACTCTCCGTCTTCGTCATGCATCTCTTCGGCGACATCCCGTCGCCGCCCTTGATCGGATGGATGTCGGATCAGAGCTCCCTCGAGCGCGCGGTGCTGATCGTGCCGGTCGCGATCCTGGTCTCCGGGTTGATCTGGAGCTACGCGGCCTGGCGAGGCGAGCGCACCGCGTGAGAGGTGCGATCACCGCGTTCTTCCGGATGGCGCTGCGGATCTTCTTCCGCCGCATCGAGATCGTCGGACTCGATCGCGTGCCCGCACACAGCGCCGTGATCTTCGCGGGCAATCATCCGAACGGCCTCGTCGATCCTCTCTTCTTCCTGTGCTTCGCCGAGCGGCCTGTGTCGTTCCTCGGCAAGGCGCCGCTGTTCACGTATCCGTTCATCGGCTGGATCGTGAAGCTGTTCGACACGATTCCCGTTTATCGCAAGGAGGACAACACGACCGGCTCGAATCGCGAGACGTTCGATCGCGCGCGCGGCGTGCTGCGGCGCGGCGGCGCGATCGCGATCTTTCCGGAAGGCACGACGCACGACGATCCGCAACTGCGAGAGCTCAAGACCGGTGCGGCGCGCATCGCACTCGGCGCGGGCGTCGACGAGACGATCGTGGTCCCGACAGGGATCTACTACACGGCCAAGCAGGTGTTCCGCAGCTCCGCACTGGTCGTCTTCGGCGAGCCGCTGCGCGTGGAATCGATCGCGCAGGACGATCCGCCCGCGGAGGACGTCGAGCTGCTCACCGCCGCGATCGATGCGGGACTCGACGCCGTGACCATTCAGGCGGACTCGCACAACGCGCTCGACTTCATCGGCCGCGCGGAGGACATCTTCACCGCCGACGACGAGCAGCCGCTGTCCGAGGAACTGGAGCTGCGGCGGAGATTCATCGGGGGATATCACTATCTGCGCGCCAACGATCCCGCGCGACTGGCGAGACTGCAGTCCGCGCTGGCGCAGTTCGAGTCCGCGCTGCGGCGCGCGAAGATCGACGTGCACGAGCTGCGTCCGCACATCAGCATGGCGCGGTTGTCTCGCGTGCTCGTGCTGCTGCCGGTCGCCATCGCGGGAGGCGTGGTGAGCTATCCCGCGTACGTGCTGGTGGGATTTCTGGCGCGGCGATTCTCGAAAGGCGAAGGCGCGGTGATGTCCACGATCAAGTTCCTGGCGGCGCTGGCGTTCTATCCGCTTTCGTACATCGTCGCGGCGGTGATCGTGGGGATGCGTTTCGGCTGGATCACCGGCATCGCCACCGCACTCGCGCTCCCGCTCCTCGGCTACGTTGCGCTGATCGTCTTCGAGGACGCCGACGACATCATCGGCGACGCGCGCGCTCTCTTCTATCGCGTGTTCCGCCGCTACGGCTATGAGCGTCTGGTTGCGCAACGCCGGGCGATTCGTGACGAAATCGTGAGCGTTGCGCGCGAGCTCGGATACTGATCCGCGATCCCTCGATTTCCCCCACGCTTCCGGCGTGATGGTGATGCATCATGCCGTCCGTATGACCCGTCGTCTGCTCCTCTCTCTGGTGGTTCTCGTTCTCATCTCCCCCGTTCTGTCGGCGAGCCGGCGCCGTGCGTCGCGCTCGCCGATCCTCTTTCCGCAGTGCTCGATGATCACCGGCACGGGCGGCGTGACGTTCACGCACGACGAAGGCGCGACGCTCACGCCCAACGCGCAGCCCATGACGCCCATCGCGTACACCTGGGGCCTCATCGCGCTCGACGAGCCGGACACGCTGATGGCGTGGCACAAGAGCGATCTGTTGATCTCGAACGACGCCGGCTGCTCGTGGCGTGTCGTGGCGCACATCGACGAGTGGGACTTTCCGCCCACGCTCACCGCGGCGAAAGGCGGACGCGCGTACGCGTGGTCGGAGAACCGCCGCTTCCTCTATCGCTATGACTCGCGCGGCGTCGTCTCACTGAAACCGCCCGCCGACTTCCTCGGCCTCGGCGTCGACGCAAACGACGGCGAGCATCTCCGCGCCGGCGGCAGCGACGGCACGGTCTGGGAGAGCCTCGACGCCGGCGCGACGTGGACGTTCCTCGGCAAGCTCGAAGGTGCGGTCGGCTACTACCGCTTCGCGTTCGATCCCGCGAACCTCGATCACATCGTCGCGGGCACGCTCGCGAACGGCGCGTACGTCTCGCGCGACGGCGCGAAGACGTGGACGCGCGCCACCGGCATCGGCGCGCGCTCGGCGAACGTGTTCAACCTCCTCTTCTCACCCGTGGACTCGAACCGCGTGTGGGCGATGGGTCTCGATCTCGACGACAGCAGCAAACACATCTATGTCTCCGACGACGGCGGCAGCACGTTCCGCAAAGTGCTCGACGCATCGGCGCAGGTAACGCTGATCAACGGCCCGACGATGGCCGCGCATCCGACGAGCCGCGACGTGCTGTACTTCATCTTCGGCTCGCACTTTCAGAACTACGGCACGGACGTGTACCGCTACGACCTGGCCTCGGGACTCACGCTCACGCACAACGAGAACGACGGCGTGAACGCGATCGCGTTCTCGCCGAAGGACCCGAGCGTGATGTACCTCGGTCTGGCGAAAATCGACTAGGACCTATACGACCCATAGGACCTATAGGTCTTATAGGTCGTATAGGTCCTATCGCGCAGCTCTTCTGCGCACGACCGTGCCGTTGTTCGCCAGAAACCGCCCCGGATACGACCGGCGCGTGCCGCAGACGCCGAGGTCGGCTTCCACCCACCAGTAGACGCGGCCGTTCAGGCGCGCGTCGATGGACGTTCGCGTGGTCGAGGCGATGAGGCGGTTGTTCGCGTAGACGCGGTAGTGTGTGGCGTCGACCATCGCGTCCCATTCGAGCGTCACGGGACCGGTCGTGTTCTCGTCCCACGACGGCCCTCGCAGGCGCGGGCCTTCCGAGCCGCATTCGCGTCCCACCATCAACTCGTGCGCGGCGAATTCGGTTTCGCCTCGCCAGTAGGCGAGGTTGAAGAGTCGCGATTCCAGATAGCCGATCTTCGAATTCACGCGCACGATCACGACGCCGGTGTCGAGATCGGGCGCATGCACGACCGTGCCGAACGGCGAGCGTCCGACGAGCACGCGTCCGCGGTCATCAGTGTGCAGCACGAGATCGGGCGTGGCGTCGAACTTCGCGCCGTACCAGAGCGGCGTTGGCACGGTGCGCGTGGCCTGGTAGATCTCCACGTCCGCGTTCGGAATCGCGACGCCGTTCTCATCGCGAATCGTGACGCGGTTCTGCGCGGGCATGTCGTTGAGGAACGACGCGAAATTGCGAGGCTCGTTGTAATTGCCCAGCGTGGCGCGATGACCGGCGATGCGATTGAGCGCGAGCGCGCTGTACTCATCGATGAACGAGTAGTGCTTGTTCATCAGTCCCTGCTCCGGCGTGCGGTGCACGAGCCCTCCCGCTTCCGTCGGCACGACGCCCGGCACCTCGACCACAAAGTACGGCGGCGCGTGACGCACGTCCCACGCGTACACGTCGACGAGATAGCGCGCGTGCCCCATCTCGTGCAGCGCGCCCACGCCCGTGTAGAACCAGTTCAGCGGATCGATCTTCGTCCCGCGCGTGTACTGATTGAGGTGCGCGGTGCGAAAGCCCCACATGAGATCGACGGTGCGGTCGTTCTGATCGGGATGCGTGGCGCCGTTCGCGCCCAGCGACGCATCGGGCGGCAAGCCGTTCAGCGGCAACGCGCCGTCGGGGACGATGACGATCTTCTGCAAGCGCATGCGGTCGATGACGCCCGCGAGCTCGGCCATGTCGTTGAAGAGCGCGACGGTGCGCTGCGCCCAGTCCTCGAATCCCGTCGAGCCGATGCCCAGCTCGGACTGATGCGCGCGGAAGTAGTCGTAGAACGACTGCTCGACCCAGAAGCCAACCGAGAGCGCGTCACTGAACACTTCCACTTCCTTGCCGTCGATCGTGAAGGCGATGCGATGCCGGTCGAACGTCCACAGCGACGGCAGGTCGACGGTGGTGATTGCATTCGGCGCGAGGATCACGTTTCCACGCGCGGACTCCACTCCGTCGACGCGCCACGCGTACGGCATCGAGACCGCGTCGGGGCCGAAGTTGCGCACGTGTGCGCGCCACGTGACCGTCGATCCCGCCAGCGGCCAGCCCTCGACGCCGGGAATCGCGCTGCCCCACACGTACTCGAGCTCGGGCGCGCGCGCGATCCACGCCACCGTCACGTCCGATGCAAAGAGGGGAAGGGCGAAGACGAAGAGGAGGAGCACCAGGGGCCGGGACATTGTCTTTCGTGCTAACGTGCGCGGGTCCAAATTCGCTTCCCCCTGGAAAGGTAGACCTCCCCATGCGCCGTTCGGCACTTCTCGCCGTCGCTCTGGCCTTCGTTTGCGCGTCCGCATTCGCCGCCTCCGATCCCACGTACACCGCGCTGCGCGCCTCGCGTCCCGACGGGCGCTCGATCGCGCTGCAGAACTTCACCTTCGAGCGCGACGTGCTCCGCTTCACTCTCAACGGCAAGCTGCACTACCTGGCGCCGGTGAACGGCAAGACGCCGGGGGCGGTGTTCATCGGCACGGGCTCGTATGAGCTGAAGCCGGCGACGGTTGCGGAACTTCACCATCTGGCCATGGTCACCGGCGACGACAAGCTCGCCTCCGTCGTCGACACCTTCGACAACGCCATCTTCCTCGGCAGCTCGCTCGTCGCCGCGGCGGAGAAGCTCGGCACGCCCGCGACCGGCACGCCCGACTCCGCGGCCGCCGATCGCTGGGACAACTATTTCGACCGCCAGAAGACGAAGTTCACGGCGAACGTACACGTGCGCGTGCTGCAGGAGATGCTCGACGGCGGCGATCCGTTCTTCTTCGCGTTCGTCGACGGGAAAAAGTATCCGCCCGCCGCACTGATCGTGGATCCGCGCGGTGCCGATGCCGTGCGCCTCGGGACCATCGCCGACGGCGGCGAGCAGACGCGCATGTTCGTGCTGCATGACACCAAGGGCGGCATCTGGTATTCGAGCCGCTATCGCAGCGAAGTGGAATCCGGCAAAGGCGCGGTCGTGCCGCCGCCCGCGGACGCGTCCCACTATTCGATCGACGCCACCATCGACGGCGCGAAATTGAACGCCACGTCGATCATGACCTTCGTGCCCAGCGGCAACATTCGCGTGCTGCCCATCAACCTGATGTCCAGGCTGCGCATGTCCGACGCCCAGCTCTCGTCAGACGGCACGACGTGGACGCCGGTGTCGTACATCCAGGAGCCGTTCAAACAGGACGCCGAGGCGGCGGTGGTGTTCGCCGAGCCGCTCAAGGCCGGCAGCACGTACAAACTGAAGATCGTCTACGGCGGTCCGGACGCGCTCTTCGACGCGGGCGACGGCAACTTCTTCGTCGGCTCGCGCACGTCCTGGTATCCGAACGTGGGCACCTTCACCGACACGGCCACGTATGACATGCGCTTCGACACGCCGCAGAAATTCTCGATCGTCGGCGTGGGCAAGGAGACCGAGAACAAGGTCGAAGGGGAGCGCCGCATCGCGAAGTGGGTCAGCACCGAACCGCTGCGCGTGGCCGGCTTCAACTACGGCAGGTTCAAGAAGCTCGAGCAGACCGACAAGGAGAGCGGCCTCGCGTTCGAGGTCTACACGAACCCCGGCGAGCCGGACATCATCAAGCGCATCAACCAGGCGCTCGAGGGCGCCGGAGCGGGCATGAGCGAGATGGGCGACCCGCAGATGGAAGACGTCTACATCGGCCCGCGCCACGTGAAAGTGGACACGGGCAGCCTCGCCAAGAATGCGATGGCGGACGGCATCAACACCGTGCGCACGGGCAACCATTACTTCGGGCCG
>DATLBM010000273.1:0-8755 GCA_035526885.1 Thermoanaerobaculia bacterium
GCCCCCGAGATCGGGCTGAGCATCCGCCGGATGGATCGCATGCGCGACTTTTCGCTGCGCCTGCGCGCCACGCCGATCGGTGTGGTGGGCGTGCTCGCGCTCTTCCTCATCGCCATGGTCACGCTCGGGCTGACCGGCGTGCTGTGGCAGAACGTCACCCGCCGCACGCGCGAGCTCGGGCTGCGCCGCGCCGTCGGCGCGAGCGGCGCGAGCATCCAGAAGCAGGTGCTGGCGGAGGTGGCACTCCTGGCCACGCTGGCCGTGCTCATCGGCCTGATCCTGGTCCTGCAGTTGCCGCTCCTCGGCATCATGGCCTTCTTCACGCCCACCGTCTTCGCCGCCGGCATCATCGCCGCCCTTGCCGTGATCTACGGCATCACGCTACTTTGCGGTCTCTACCCGAGCTGGCTTGCGGCACGCCTCACGCCGGCGGAGGCGTTGCGATACGAGTGAGATGTCGATCTTAATCATCGATGACGATGCGTCGATCACGGCGTCGCTGGCCCTGCTGCTCAAGCAGCATGGCTATCGCTCCGTGACGGCGCATACGCCGATGGAAGCGCTGGCCGCGATGCGGCAGGAGCGGCCGGCGCTGGTGCTGCAGGACATGAATTTCTCGCGCGAGACGAGCGGCGAGGAAGGTCTCGATCTCCTCGGCCGCATCCGTGCCGAGGAGCCGTCGCTGCCGGTCATCCTGATGACGGCGTGGGGCTCGATCCAGCTCGCGGTCGAAGGGATGCGCCGCGGCGCCGCGGACTTCGTGACCAAGCCGTGGTCGAACGCGAACGTGCTGCAGTCCATCGAGACGGCGCTCAACCTCCTGCAGGCGCGCGGCGAAGCGAAGGACCTCACGCGCGCGGAGCTCGACGAGCGCTACGACTTCTCGAACATCATCGGCACCGACGCGAAGATCATCCGCATGCTGGAGATGATCGGCCGCGTCGCGCCCACCGACGCCTCGGTGCTCATCACCGGGGAGAGCGGCACGGGCAAGGAGCTGGTCGCGGAGGCGGTGCATCGCAACTCGCGCCGCCGCAGCGGTCCGTTCGTCAAAGTGAACCTGGGCGGCATCTCCTCGACTCTGTTCGAGAGCGAGATGTTCGGCCACGTACGCGGCGCGTTCACCGACGCGCGCGAAACGCGCCGCGGGCGCTTCGAGCTCTCCGACGGCGGCACGATCTTCCTCGACGAGATCGGCGAGCTGGACCCGCCGTCGCAGGTCAAGCTGCTGCGCGTGCTGCAGGACCGCACGTTCGAAGTGCTCGGCTCCAGCCGCCCGCGCACGGTCGACGTGCGCGTGATCGCAGCGACGAATCGCGTGCTTCACGAGCTCGTGCAGCGCGGCGACTTCCGCGAAGACCTGCTCTATCGCCTGAACCTGATCAACATCCATCTCCCGCCGCTGCGCGATCGTCGCGGCGACATCCCGCCGCTGGCGAATCACTTCCTGCGACTGGCCAACGAGGCTTATCGCGCCGACGTCGAATCGATCTCCACGCGCGCGATGGACTGGCTGCGATCGCAGACCTGGCCGGGCAACATCCGGCAGCTGCGGCAGACCATCGATCGCGCGGTGCTGATCCGCGGAGGACGGGAGCTGGACGTCGACGATTTCTTCGCCGTGCGCGACGCGGGCGCGCAGCCCGCGCGCGAGGAGGCGCTGCCCGACGCCGGCACGATGACCCTCGACGAGATGGAAAAGCAGATGATCGTGAAGTGCTTCCGGCACTACGACGGAAACGTCTCGCGCGTGGCCGAGGCGCTGGGGATCTCGCGCGCGGCGCTGTATCGCAGAATGGAAAAGTATGGCATCGCGGCGGAGTAGGCTCCGCGCCCGGCTGGTCATCTACATCATCGCGCTGCACGTCGCGCTGGGCGGACTCGCCGCGTACTTGCTGAACGAGGATGAGGTGTGGCTGTTCGCGGTCGAGGGCTTCTTCGTCTTCTCGATCGTCGTCGCCGTCATCTTGCTGCGCGCGCTGTTCGCGCCGCTCGATCTCATCGACACCGGCGCGGAGCTGATCGCCGAGCGCGACTTCACGACCAAGTTCGTGGAGCTCGGCCATCCGGAGATGGACACGCTCATCGACGTCTACAACCGCATGATCGATCGCCTGCGCGAGGAGCGGCTGGCGTCGGAGGAGACCGGTCAGTTGCTGGAGAAGATCGTGGACGCGTCGCCGGCGGGCGTCGTGCTGTGCGATTTCGAAGGCCGGATCGCGCGCATGAACCCGGCGGCCGAGCGCATCCTCGCGGGCGAAGCCCTTCCGGAGATCGCGGTCGGCGAGTCGAAGATGATCCCGCATCACGGCTCGCGCCGCGTGCGCGTGACGCGCGCGGAGTTCCGCGACCGCGGCTTCGCGAAGAGCTTCTACGTCGTCGAGGAGCTGACCGAGGAGCTGCGGCTGTCGGAGAAGGCCGCGTACGCGAAGCTCATTCGCATGATGTCGCACGAGGTGAACAACTCGACGGGCGCGGTGCGCTCGCTGCTGGAGTCGATGCTGGCGTACGCGCCGCAGGTGGGCGACGCCGACCGCACCGATTTCACGAACGCGCTGCAGATCGCGTCCGCGCGCATCGACTCGCTCAATCGCTTCATGGCCGCGTTCGCGGACGTGGTGCGCATCCCGCCGCCGTCGCGCGGCCAGACGTCGATCGCATCGCTCGTGCAGCGCGTGTCGATGCTGCTGCGTCCCGAGCTCACCGATCGCAACGTGAAGCTGGAGCTCGATCTCGACGATCGCGGGCCGTACGACGTCGATCCGAACCAGATCGAGCAGGTGGTGATCAACATCTTCCGCAACGCCATCGACGCCGTTCAGCGCGACGGCCTGATTCGCGCGGCCATGCGCGACGGCGTCCTGACCGTACGCGACAGCGGCCCCGGGATCTCCGAGGCCGCGCGCTCCGAGCTGTTCACTCCGTTCTTTACGACGAAACGCGAAGGGCGGGGGTTGGGCCTGACGATCGTGCAGGAGATCCTCGCCAACCACGGCCTGCCGTTCTCGCTGGAGAACGCGCCGGGCGGGGGAGCGGTGTTCACGATCGAGTTCGCGTGATCACTTCACGCCTAAGATCTCCTCGATCACTTCCAGCGCGCGCGGGTCGCCCGTCTGCGCCAGCCAGAAAATGGCGCGCTTGCGCACGATCGGGCGCTTGTGCGTTTTCACCAGCTCCGTGAGCATGGGGATGGCGCGCTCCTTCGGCAGTTGCGCGATGGCGAAGACCGCGCGCTCGCGCACTTCGTCTTCCGGATCTTCGTCGACGGCGCGGCGCAGCTCGCCCGCGGCCTTTTCGCCGGCGCGCTGGCCCAGCCAGAAGATGGCCTCGCGGCGGATGCCCGTCGACGGATTCCTGCGCGCCATCGTGATCAGGTCCGGAATGACGCTGGGGTGATCGTGCATGGCGAACGCGGTGATCACGTGCTTGTCGTCATCGAGGTGATCGCGGAGAAACTCCAGGCTGGCCTCCGCGGACACGTTCTCGAGGATGCGCACCGTGATCGGACAGGCCGGCTCGACCATGCGCAGCCGCTCGATGCGTCCGGCTTCCACGTGAGCGACGAGAAAGATCTCGCTGTACTCGATGTAGTTCTTGCGCTCCGTCCACGTCGACCCTTCGCAGCAGCAGATCGACACGCCATCCGTGCGGATCTTCCACGCGAACGATCCGTCCTGCCTGGCGGCGTCGCGCAGCCGATTCTGACCGAACGCGCACGAGGCGATGAGAAAGAAAGCGGCGATGAGTGCGCGTCGCATGGCCTAGTTCTCCAGGATCTGCAGCATGTACTGCAGCGCTTCCTCGTCGTCCATGATCGAGAGCTTGTGCAGCGCCTCGCGCCGCAGCTCCTGGTTCTTCTCGGTCTTGGCCAGGTTGATCAGGGCGCGCGCGTTGTCCTGCAGGAACAGCGACTGGATGACGGCCTTCTTCACCTCGATGTCGGAGTCCTTGTAGAGCTCCTGCAGGAGCGCGCCGGTGCCGCCCATGAGGCCGAGCTTGTGAATGGCGTCGCGGCGCAGCTCCGGATCTTTTTCACTGCGCGCCAGCTCGCCGATGCGCTCGCGGTCGCCGCTGATGAAGAGTCCCTGGATGATCTCTTCCTTGACGTCGCGCGAGCTTTCGGATGCGTACATCGACGCCAGCTCGCCTTGCGCGCCCATGACGCCCAGGAGATGGATGGCTTCGCGGCGCAGGTCTAGATCCTTCTCGGCTTTCGCGGCGTTGTAGACGCGTTCCTTGTCGCCGGAGAGCATGAAGGCGCGCAGCACTTCCTTCTTCACGTCCTCGGTTGCAGAGCTGTAGAGCTCCGAAAGGACGGCGTGGCTCTTCTTGCCGCCGTGGATGCCGATGTACTTCACGGCGTCTTTCTGCAGATCGGGATTCGCTTTGCCGCGGGCGATGTCGGCGATGAGCGCCTGCGCCCGGGGCGACTCCGACTGCGCGAGGATGAACAGCGCGCGCTCCTTGGTCTTCTTGTTCGACGGGCCGCGCACGATCTTTTCCAGGATCGGATACGCGCGCTCGGGATCGGTGTGCATGAGCGAGTTGATGGCCATCGCCTTCAGCTCGTCGTCATCCAGCGCCTCGGGCTGCACGCGCTCGCCGCGCGCCTGCCGCGCCTCGAGCGCGAGGGCCTTGGCGTCGTCGATCCACCGGCTCTTCGGATAAACCTTCTTCAGCCCCTCGATGGTCTGCACGGCCTCGGCCGTCCGGCCGCTTTTGACCATGGCGTAGGCCATCCAGTACAGCGCGCCGTCGGCATGGCTGCCGTTCATCCCGGCCACTTCACGGAAGGTCTTGATGGCCTTGTCCCAGTCTTCGTCGTCGATGTGGTCCGTGCCGTTTTCGTAGAGGTCGGTCTCGCGCTCGGAGCGCTCCGCACGGCTGTCGCCGAACACGGGGCTGGTCATCAGGACGAGCGCGGTGAACAGGACCGCGAGCAATTTACGAGTGTTCATGGTTTCCAATCCTCAAATGCTGGTTTGCGGGGCGCGCGCGTCGCGATTGACGTCCGAGCGCACCACGCGCAGTTTGAAAACGAGTCCTTTGGCTTCCACGCGTTTCTGCATGGCGCGCAGCTCTGCATCGCTGACCTGCGCCGGCGCGTGGGCCAGCTGCAGCAGCACCGGCTCGAGCTCGTCGAGGAGCGTGGCCACGTCCTCCTCGCCGCGCGTCGTGGCGGTGGTGCGATACAGGCGATTGCTTTCCAGCAGCTCCTGCGCGCGGTCGCGCGTGGCGCTGATGTCGGTGTTGCCGTTGGGCGTGAGATTGGTGAGCTCGACGAGCACGCGCTCCGATTGATCGAAGTGCTCGCCGACCACGACGAGCAGAACGCGATTGGGGACAGGAGTCTTTGCGTCTTCCGGTCTTCGCGCCGTCGAGGAGGTGTCCGTCGCGGCAATGCTCGCCGGCTTGTCGGCTGGGCGGCTGGACGACTTCCAGAGCACGCCGGCGATGAACGCGACCGCCATCGTCGCCGCTAACGCAATCCATGCGAAGTACGGCCGCTTCCGCCGCTCTCCACGCAGGCGCCACTGCAGGCGATCCCAGGCGCGCGCCTCGTAGTCATCCGAAGGCTCGGGGACTTCGAGAGGCGTGACGCGATCCAGCACGGCCGCGAGCTGCGCCAGCTCATTGCCGCACTGCCCGCACGAGGCGAGGTGCGCGCGGCGAGCGTCGCCGAGGTCCGGCTCGCCGTAGTAAGAGAGAACGAATTCGTCGTGAGTGAGGTGATTCATACCAGTGATCCCGTGAAGGGCTGCAACTGCTCCCTGAGTTTTTTCACCGCGCGGAAGACCGTGTTTTTCGTGGCGTTGAGCTGCGTGCCCAGGACCTTCCCGATCTCCTCGAGCGGCATTCCTTCGAAGTGGCGGAGGACGAATGCCGTGCGCTCGTTGCCGCTCAATCGCTCCATGGCCGCGGCCACGGCCCGCTGCATCTCGATCGAGTGCACGATGCGGTCGGGCGTGGCCGCGGGGGAGGCGACGGCGGCCAGGGCCTCATCGTCGTGCTTCGCGTCGCGACGCTTGCGCGAGTCGATGAGGTCGAGCGAACAGTTGATGGCGATGCGATGGATCCAGGTCGTGAACGCGGCCCGCGCGTCGAAGCGCTCCAGGGCGCGGTACGCGCGGAGGAACGTCTCCTGGACGACGTCGTCCGCGTCCGCGCCGTTGCCGGTGATGCGATACGCCGAACGGTAAATCGCCCGCGAATGGCGCTCGACGAGAAGGCGGAAGGCCTCGTCGTCGCCGCCCCGCACCCGCTCGATGAGCTCGTGATCCGTTTCCATCCGCCCTCTTGGACCGGGAAGGTTGATTTTGGTTAGCCGGTTCGCTTGTCCTGACAGTCATGATCGGCGCACTCCACGACGAAGTCGAACGCCGCGCGGCCGCGCTCGCCGCGAATTTCGACCTCGCGTGCAAGCGCGGCTGCTCGGGATGCTGCGTCGACGGCCTGACCGTGTTCGAGGTGGAGGCGGAGCGCATCCGCCGCTCTGCTGCGCCGCTCCTCGCCACCGCCACTCCCCACCCGCCCGGCCGCTGCGCCTTCCTCGGCAACGAAGGCGAGTGCCGCATCTACTCGGTCCGCCCCTACGTCTGCCGCACGCAAGGCCTGCCCTTGCGCTGGATCGAGGACGACCTCGACTACCGCGACATCTGCGAGCTCAATGACGTCCCTGTCGAAACGCTGGACGCCGAGGCGTGCTGGACGATCGGGGAGTTCGAGGAGCGGCTGGCGCGGATGCAGGGGGATGGCAAGCGCGTGGCGCTGCGCGAGCTGTTTCGACGATGACCATGCGCAAACTCGCGATCTTCGCATTGCTCGCCGTCTCCTGCACCACCTCCCGCGCAACGGCTCCCGAGGTATCGTCGCCGCTCCCGCAGTATTCGTTCTCGGCGCTGAAGAGCACTCCCGTGACTGTGCGCGTTCTCGACCACCGCGCGGATCCGCAGGAGTCGTCGCAATGGACGTCGCGCGTGAAGACGGATGTCGAGAGGTCACTACGCGCTGCGGGCGTCACCGTTGGCGATGGTGAGGTTCTCGAGATCCGCATCCACAACCTTCGTGCCGACTTCGAGCTCGGCAACTGGAACGGCTGCGCGAAGCTCAACGCCGCCATTGGCCACGACTCGGCGACGGCGGAACGTTGCGTAAAGAAGGGCAACCTCTGGGGCTACAAAACCGCGGACAACGTCATGAACATGGCCTACCGCGACGCATTGGCGGAGCTGCTGTCGAGGCTCGACGCGCGATTGCGGTGATGAACTGCCGTTCGTGCCGAAAGGGCGCGTGTTCAGTGCGCTGAACGTGGAGGACAGGCAATCCTGCCGTCCTCCACCACATTTCGCTAGCCCTTCTTGTAGAGCGCGTTGACCTTGTTCAGGTTCTCTTCGCTCTCGAAGTAGAAGACGTGGCCGTCTTCCTGCGCGCCGATGACGGCCTTGGCCTTGTCCACTTCCTTGCCGCTGACGGGGTCGACGGCGGTGCGCTTCGAGGCGTCCTTGGCGAGCGTGTTCTTGCACATCTCGCAGCAGCCGTAATACGTCTTGCCGTCCACTTCGACCGCGATCTGATCCTTGCCCATGGCCATCTCGTTGACCATGCACACCGTCTTCGGCTCGACCTTCGTCAGCGGACCGGTGGGCATGTCGGCCGCGAACGCGGCGGTGGCGATGAAGAGGGCGATGAGAATTCCGAGAGCTTTGCGCATTTCCTGATGTCCTCCGAACGGCCTGGCGATAGTAATACGCGGAACGCGGCCGAAGCTGTCGCGATTTCGTGATCGTTTCAAATCGCCGCGGCGATCTTCTTCCGCATCGCCGCGTCCGGCATCGCGCCGCGGCCTGCGTTCATGTTCTGGCGCAGGTGCTCCGGCTTCGACGTCGCGGGGATGGCGCAGGTCACCGCGGGGTGCGAGATCACGAATTTCAGGAACAGCTCCGCCCAGCTCGTGGCGCCGAGGTCCTTCGCGAATGCCGGGAGCGGCTTGTTGCGCGTGTCGCGGAACAGCGAGCCGGCGCCGAACGGGCGGTTGATCAGCACGCGCACGCCGCGCTCTTTCGCGAGCGGCAGCAGGCGCTGCTCCGCCTCGCGCTCGGCGAGGGAGTAATTGATCTGGATGAAGTCGATGCCGCCGCGTTTCACGTAACCGGCCACGCGATCATGCGCGCCGGCGTCGTAGTGCGTGACGCCGATGTGTTGGATTCGGCCCTCCGCTTTCCAGCGGCGGAGCGTTTCGAGATGCGTGTCCGCGTCCTGGAGGTTATGCACCTGCATCAGGTCGACCTTGCCGCGCAGTTTGCGCTCCGATTCCTCCATCCGCGCGATGCCCGCGGCGCGGCCGGTGGTCCAGACCTTCGTGGCCACGTACAACTTCTCGCGCAGGCGGAGCTTCACCGCGAGATTGCCGAGGATCTCCTCGGAGTGGCCGTACATGGGAGAAGAGTCGACGATGGTGCCGCCCAGCTCCACGAAGAGGCGGAGCACTTCCTCGAGGGCTGGTGTGGGGGCGGGGACGTCGAACGTCTGCCAGGTGCCGAGGCCGATGGGAAATCCTTTGGCGGTTGCCGGTTGGCGGTTGACGGTTGGTGTTGCCGCGGCGGCGAGCATCATCATCAGCACTTCACGACGGGTCGGGGTCATGTTTCCTCCCCAGCGCATAACCGTTGCCGGCCCAGCCCGCGGCCACCATCATCCCCAGGAAGGCGATGGCGGGCAGGCCTGCGCCGTTGGTGTGCATCGCGCCGACCAGCCA
>DATLBM010000274.1:0-3662 GCA_035526885.1 Thermoanaerobaculia bacterium
GGCTCAGGATGACACGAGCCTAAGTGTCATCCTGAGCGGAGCGCAGCGGAGTCGAAGGATCCCCTGCTGGAACGCGCGGGATCCTTCGACCGTCCTCCGCTTCGCTGCGGCAGCTCAGGATGACACGAGCGGTTTATGTGAAGCTCACCGCCAGCGTCGAGCCTTCCTCGCGGTAGATCGTGTCCACGAAGCGGATCACGTTCGACTTGAGACTCATGAACAACGACGACACGCGGATGCCGCCGCCGAAGAAGCGGACGCCGCGCAGGAGATCGCCGTCGGTGACGCCCGTGGCGCAGAAGATGATGTCGTTGCCCGCGGCCAGCTCGGCGGTGTTGTAGATCTTGTCGTCGTCCTTGAAGCCCATCGAGCGGAGGCGGTCTTCCTGCCACTTCTCCAACGGCTTGAGCTTGCCCTGCATGCGGCCGCCGAGGCAGCGCATGGCGGCGGCGGTGAGGACGCCTTCCGGAGCGCCGCCGATGCCCATCGCGGCGTGAATGCCCGTGCCGCGGACGGCGGCGGCGATGCCCGCGGAGAGATCGCCGTCGGTGATCAGCTTGATGCGCGCGCCGGCCTCGCGGATCTGCGCGATGAGATCGTGATGGCGCTCGCGATCGAGCACGACGATGGTCAGCTCATCGACGTCGCGCCGAAACGCTTCGGCGAGGCGATTGAGATTTTCTTCGACAGGCGCGTCGAGCGAGACCGCATCCGCGGCCGTCGGTCCGACGACGATTTTGTCCATGTAGATGTCGGGCGCGTTGAGCAGGCCGCCTTTTTCGGACGCGGCGATGACGGCGATGGAGTTCGAGGAGCCGGTGGCGCAGAGGTTCGTGCCTTCCAGCGGATCGACCGCGATGTCGACTTCCGGATAGATCTCGCCCTCGGTCCAGCCGCGGCCGAGGGGCTCGCCGACGTAGAGCATGGGAGCCTTGTCGCGTTCTCCTTCACCGATGACGACCGAGCCGCGCATCTTGAGCTTGTTGAGCTCTTCGCGCATCGCTTCGACGGCAACCTGATCCGAATATTTGCGCTTGCCGTAACCCATCGTGCGCGCCGCGGCGATGGCCGCCTTTTCCGCCGCGCGGAGAAACCCGACTTCCAGACTCGATTCCATGACGCTCCGTTCTACACCCGGAAAATTTTCGGCACACTCTAACAGAACGGATGTCGCGGCACGCGGCGGGGTTTGCACGTATTATTTGCATCATGCTCCGGTGCCTCCTGTTCTCCGTTTTCCTGACGGTTCCCCTGACGGTTCCAATGTTTGCGCAGCTCGGCGATCTCACGGTTCGATTCGATCCCGAAGCGCGGTTCGCCAGTCCGGAGCGGGTCACGTATTCGGTGCGCGTGGGATGGACGGGGGTGAACAACGCGCGCGATGTGAAGCTGACGATGAACGTGCCGGGCGCGGTGGTCTCGACCTACTCGCTTCCCGGCCCGACGTGGGCCTGCACGACGAGCGGCGAGGCCGTGGAGTGCACGGTACCGTCGTGGTCGAGCACGAGAACCGGAGGAGTGGCGGTTTCGGTGCAGGTTCCGGCGTCGGGCACGTACACGGCGACGGCTTCCATCGCCACGGTGACGCCCGAGGAGACGACGGCGAACAACACGGCTGCGCACACCGTCGAAGTGGCGGGCCTGCCGGCGTTGCGTGTGAACCTCACGTCGCGCGACGAGAGCGTCGATCCGGGCGGCGTCGGGACGATCGATTTGAGCGTGCAGAACTCCGCCGACGCGGCCGCGAACGTCGTGATGCGCGCGAAGATCGAAGGCGGCGCGATTCTGAGCGCGAAGCCGATGGAGTGGGGATTCGGCGAGCCGACGGCGGTGTGTGCGATCGCCGGCGACGAGGTGGAGTGCCGCATCCCGAGGATGGCCGCGTTCAACAGCTTCGAGCTGGTGCGCCTCACGTATCGCGTTCCCGATCGCCGCGAAGGCGGCAAGGTCGTCGCGACGGCCACCGTCGCGTCGGATCGTCCGAACTACGATTCGGACAGCGGGGTCTCCACGCGCACGGAGGTCACGCTGCGGCGGATCTTCACGGTGACCAGCGCGGAGGACGCGGGCGCGGGGACGCTGCGCCAGGCCATCGTCGAATCGCTTCCGGCCTGCGAGAAGACTCCGTGCACGATTGCATTCGAAGGCGTGTCGCTCATTCAGCCGGCCAGTGCGCTGCCCGCGCTGCGCGGCCTGATGCGCATCGACGGACGCGACTCGCGCGTGACTCTCGATGGTTCGCAGCTGGCGGCGGGCGACGGATTGCTCTTCGCGGGCGGCTGCGGAATCGAGATCTGGAATCTGGAGATCCGCAACTTCCCCGGACACGGCATCGAGGCCCGGCAGATCCCCTCGGACCGCGACGGCTGCAGCTTCTCGAGCATCGGCGTGTTCGTGAGGCACGCGGAGCTCTCCGGCAACGAGCGCGGCATCGTCGCGAAAGGCATCGATGCGTCGCTGAAAGAGAACTTCGTTCATGACCAGCGCCGCGCCGGCATCTTCATCGACGGCTCGTATTACTCCGAGATCTACAACAACGTGGTGGTGAACAACGGCGCGAGCGGCATCTTCGTGAACACGTCCACCGAGCCGCAGTTCGGCGGCATTCCGCCGGGCGCGGACCTCGTCGAGAACGTCGTGCACGGCAACGGCGAATGGGGCATCGCGCGCACGCGCAACGGCCTGGTGCAGATGCGCAGAAACTCCACGGCGCGCAATGGGCTGTATGGCGTGGACGTGGGACTCGACCTGTCGACGCCGAATCGCGCCGGCAACGTGACGGGCGTGCCGAACAAGCCGGTGCTGGAGTCGGCCGCGTACGATCCGGCGACGAACACGACGATCATCCGCATCGCCGAGTCGGGAGGATGGATCGACTTCTACGCCAGCACTTCGCTGAGCCGCTACGGCTATCCGGAGTCGGAGATCTATCTGGCCAGCGTGCTGCGCAACGGTGCGTTCGAGCAGCGCGTGGCGGGCGACCTGCGCGGGATGTGGATCACGGCCACGAGCTCGCATTCGCAGACGCTGTATTTTCTGCGCGGCGAGCAGGAGAAAACGCAAGCGCACGTGGGGCGGCCGCCGTCGGGGTACGACACGTCGGAGCTCAGCGATCCGGTCAGGGTGCAGTAGCGCCCACGATGCGCACGGCCGCTTCGGCGATGCGGCCGTCGTCATCGCAACTCGGATCGTACGACGCGAGCACCAGGCCCACGATCTCGAACCGCGTCCGCGCTTCGCCGATCACGCTCAGCACTTCGTCGGGCGAGAGGCCGCCTTCGCACGCGTACTGATTGGCGCGGCCGTAGCGCGCGTCGATCACGTCGAGGTCGACGTGAATGAGCATGCGCTTCGCTTCGAGCCCATCGAACGACGGGCCGATGCGCACTCCGTCGCGCACGAGCGCCTCGCGCTCGCCGGGACTGAAATCGCGTGCGCCGACGTGCACGACGCGCCGCGGATCGAGCGGTGTGAACGCGGGAATCGTGGCGGCGAGAGTCGTCCAGCAGCGGCCCGTGGCTACGGCCAGACACATGCCGTCGAGGAATCCGGAATCGGTCGTCTCCGGAGTGTTGTAGTCGCCGTGCGCGTCGAACCACACGATCGCGTCGGCATCCAGTCCGGCCATCGCGCCGATGGCCGCGCCGCAGTGTCCCGAAAGA
>DATLBM010000275.1:0-5886 GCA_035526885.1 Thermoanaerobaculia bacterium
GCTCGAGGCATTGCTGCCCAGGCTCGACCGGGGCCTGCAGGCCGATCTGACCGCGCTGTTCGTGCACACGAGCCGCTGGCACAACGAGGTCTCGACGAAGCAGTTGATGGAGCGGCACCTGCCGGCGGAAGTGTTCCTGGCGCGCATCTTCGAGAGCCATCCGCCGTACGAGCATTCGCTGGTCGCGGCGTCCGACCTCGAGATAAAGCTGCAGACGGCGATCGAGGATCGGCTCAAATCCATCCGCAGCACCGAGCAGGCGAACTTCTATCTCACCGTTTTTCTGACCATCCTCGCGCTCACCTCCGCGCTCCTCGTCGCAGGCCTCGGCCGCCAGGCGCGCCTGATGGCCGGCGAGGCCATGCAGCGGCGGCTGGAGGCCGAGCGCGAGGCCAACGAGGCGCAAAGCGCGCGCGAAGCCGCCGAGCGCGAAGAGCGCCGCGCCGCCTTCCTCGGCGCCGCCGGACAGGAGCTGGCCACATCGCTCGACCATGAGCAGACCATCGCCACGCTGGCGCGGCTGATCGTGCCGAATCTCGCGGAGATGTGCGTGGTCGACATCGCCGAGCAGGACACGACCATCCGCCGCGTCGCGATCGTGCATCGCAATCCCGAGGATCAGGAGCGGTTCGCGCGGGTCGTGGGGCGCGTGCAGGAGCAGTTGCCCGAGACTCTCGTTCGCATCATGCAGGCGGGCGAGGCGTCGCTGGTGGGATCGGCATCGGCGGTGTACGAATACCTGACCGGCGAGCCGGGCGGCGCGGGACGTACGATCATCCTGCTGCCGCTGGTCAGCCGCGGACAGAGCATCGGAGTGGCCGGCGCGATCTCCGCGGCGGGACGGCCTTTCACGAGCGCGGATCTGCCGCTCTTCGGCGAGCTGGCGCGCCGCGCTTCGCTGGCCATCGACAACGCGCGCCTCTATCTCGAATCGCAGCAGGCCGTGCGCGCGCGCGAGGAAGTGCTGGCCATCGTGTCGCACGACCTGCGCAATCCGCTGAGCGCCGTGACGCTGGGCAGTTCACTGCTGAAGATGTCCGGGTCGCTGGTGGACGACGACCGCGAACAGGTCGAGACCATCGAAGCCTCCGCGCGCCGCATGAGCCGCCTGATCGAGGACCTGCTCGACGTGACGCGCCTCGAAGGCGGCAAGCATCTGCCCATCGAGCCGGCCACGGTCACGCCGGCGGAGCTGCTGGCGGAGACCGAGGAGCTGTTCCGCGCGCAGGCGGCGGTGGCGTCCGTGACGATGATCTACGAGTGCGACGAAACCATGCCGGCCGTGCGCGCCGATCACCATCGCATCATGCAGGTGATGTCGAACCTGATCGGCAACTCGATGAAGTTCACGCCGAAGGGGGGACGAATCTCCGTGCGCGCGAAACTGGTCGGCGACGAAGTGCTCTTCTCCACGAGCGACACCGGCCCCGGCATTCCCAAAGAGAACCTGAACGACATCTTCAGTCCCTACTGGCAAGCCAAGCGCGCCGAACGCCTCGGCGCGGGCCTGGGGCTGCCGATCGCGAAAGGCATCGTCGAGGCGCACGGCGGGCGGATCTGGGTGGAGAGCGAGCCCGGTCGCGGTACGGACTTTTACTTCACGCTGCCGGTCGACGGCGAGGGGCTCACGACGACGCCCGCGGCGGAATCTGCAGAGCGTCGCTCACACTGAGCTCCGCGAACATCCTGATCAGGCGGCGGCCTTCCTCGTCGGACGCCTCGTAGACGGCGCAGAGTCGGTGCATCTCGTCCGCGTCCTCGCCGCGCGCGACCGTGAAGCCCGTCGCCGGCTGCTCGGGAAGAAACACGCGCCGCCGGCGCCATGAGCCGTCCTCGTATCGATACGAGTGGAAGTGTGCGTCCACTCCGCGGATGGTCTTGTCGCCGTCGATGGTGCGCAGGATCTTCAGGCGCGTGGCGGAGTTGTCGTACTTCTGCTCGATGACGCGCGAGACGAGCTCCGCGAGCATCGTGCGCAGATGATCGCCCGACTCGCCGACCGCGGAGAGAAAGCGAAGGCCGGAGACGTACCGTCCCTCTTCGCCGCTGGTGCGTATGACTTCGCTGCGCATGTCGACCTCGCGGTCGCCGTGCGCGAAGCGCAGATCGCCGTACGTCCCGGCCAGCGGCGTCTCGTGCTCGATGCGTGCGCCGAGGATGCCGATCTCGGCCAGCGTGACCGGCGTGTTGTCGTAGGTGCCGCTGATGGGACGATCGAGACGCAGGCGCTGAAACTCACGCCGCTCCACGCCGTGTTCGTGCATGGAGGGGGATTTTAATCCACCGCCGCGACGCGGCGGTCGTTGCCGTGTTGCTGGTTGCGGTGTTGCCGGTGCGGGTGTCGCCTGGCAACACGGCAACTGGCAACATGGCAACCTGTCTAGTGCAGCGCGCGCTGCATCCTGACGGAAGCGATGTACGAGTTCCGGAATCCCTCGCGGTAACGGCTCTTGCGGCGCGCCACTTTGGAGATGTAGTCGCGCGTCTCGGCGAACGGCGGGATGCCGCCGAAGCGCGCCACGTTGCCTTCGCCGGCGTTGTACGCGGCCAGAGCCATGGTCTCGTCGTCGAAGCGGTTGAGGAGATAGCGGAAGTACTTCGTGCCCGCGGCGATGTTTTTCTGAGGATCGAAGGGATCGTCGACGCCGAGGAGCGCGGCGGTTTCGGGAACGATCTGCATGAGGCCCTGCGCGCTCTTGTGCGAGATCAGCCCCGGGCGGAAATCCGACTCCGTGTGCACCATCGCGGCGACCAGCTCCGGCGAGAGATCGTTCTTGCGCGCCTCGCGGTAGATGATCTCGCCGTACGGCACCTTGGTCTTGAAGTAATCCTCTTTGAACACGTCCAGGCTGACCGGTCCCGATTCCGGCGAGAGAAACTGCTTGCGGACCGAGTCCGTGATCAGGGGCATCGTCGTGCCGCCTGACTGCACGATCGCGTTTTGCGTCACACGCAAATCGAGCGCTTTGCTGGCGCTCTTCATGTCGACGGCCGCGAAGGCGAGGGGGATCCCCAGGAGCACTGCCGCCGCGCGCGCCGCCAATCCGACGGTCCGGCGAACGACTGTTCTGCGGCGCGAAGCGTGGCGCTGACAGGGACAAACGACCCGCCAGTCGGCTCCTCCTCGCCATTTCGGGGTGTTGTTACGGTGACTTCGGGACATCACGGATTTGCACTTTGGGCAAAAGCCGGACCATCATTCCCATGTTCCACACAACACGGACTTTAGCGCTCTCATGGTCAGGTGCTCGTTGCGGCTGTGTCCGCCACTGGCGGCGGCGCCGTGTCAGTCGTCTCCGATGTTTCGGTCGTTTCGGTAGTTTCGGCGGTGTCGCCCGTGTCGGTGGGCGGGCCGAGGTCCGTGTCGGTGGCCGGAGCGGTGTCCGCGGCAGCCGTTTCGGTGGTGTCCGAGCTGCTCGTCGTCGCGGGCTCGGCCGCCGGTTTCTTCTCCGTCAACACCTCGCGCTCGAACAGGTATCCCCAGCGTTTCATGCGCGAGAGGATCATTCGCTGCCGCGCGCGCAGACGCTTGTTCGGATCGCCGGGATTCATGATCCGCGGATTGGGCAGACATCCGGCGAGCAGCGCCGCCTCGCGCGTGCTCAGCGCGGATGCGGACTTTTTGAAGTAGTGCCGCGCCGCCGCTTCCGCGCCGTAAACGCGCTCGCCCATCTCCACGACGTTCAGGTAGATCTCCAGGATGCGCTTCTTGGTCAGATGCTTTTCCAGCGACCGCGCGATGAAGTACTCGCGAACCTTGCGCAGCGGATTGCGCGACGGCGAGAGGTAGAGATTCTTCGCCAGCTGCTGCGTGATCGTGGAGCCGCCGTGCGAGATCTTGCGGCGCTTCCAGTCGCGCTCGAAGGCCTCCTTCATCGCATCGACGTCCACGCCCTCGTGCTCGTAAAACGAGTTGTCCTCGGCCACCAGCACGCCGCGCCTCAGATACGGCGAGATCTGCCCGTACGACACCCACGTCCATTCCAGCGCATCGCTCTTGCCCTCGGAGCGCAGCAGCTTCTTGCGCTGCTCCATGAACGCGGTCGTTTTGGGGCGCTCGGTGGCGAGCCTGGCGACGTCGGGAAAGGTGATCCACTCCCAGGCCAGCCACGCCAGGAGAACCACCAGGAAGATCAGGAGGACCCGTTTGACCAACGGAGGAAGGATAAACTAATCGCCATGAAACGCCTGACTGTCGCTCTCGGCCTGATGCTGGTCGCGGGTGCGGCGTATGCGTTCGATCCCGCCCCGTCGCGTGAGCCCGTGCGGATCGGGATCCTGCGCGCGCCCGCCGCGTACTACTACGAAAACGCGGAGCACGTGCATCGCGCCGTCGTGTCGTCGCTGCGAGACCGGCTCCGCTCGCGCGGCTTCGAGGTGACGCTGGTCGACGCGACCTACGACGAGCTGGCGCACGGCGAGACGAGAGCGGACGCGGACTACTTCGTGGAGATCGCCGGCGATTCGCGTACCGAGGATCACGGCGGCGTGGGAGTGAGCGGTCCGCATGCGGCGGTATCGCTGGGGATGATGGTCTCCGACGTGGCCGCGGACGTCTTCGTCTACGACGGCGCGTCGCTGGAGGAGCTCGCGCACGAATCGATGTCCAAGCGCGACAAGGCATTCGTTCCGACCGGTGTGGGCGTCGGCGGCGCGAACATCTTCGCGTGGATCGCGGCGCCGATGATCGAGCGCGCGCAGGTGCGCGGCGTGGCCCGCGACCTCGGGCGCGACATCGCCTCGCGCGTCGACGGCGTGGTGCGCGGGCGTTGAAGCCCGTCCTCGTCCTGACCACGTGCGGCGCGGACTTCGACGCACGCGCGTTGGCCCAGGCGCTGGTGGAAATGCGCGTGGCGGCGTGCGTGAACATCGTCCCGCGCGTGCAGTCGGTCTATCGCTGGGAGGGCGCCGTGGCGTCGGATGACGAGCAGTTGCTCATCATCAAAACCTCCGATGAGCGCGTGGACGCGTTGCGCGAGGCGCTGCTTGCGCGGCATCCGTACGAGGTGCCGGAGTTCGTGGTGATGACCATGGACGCGACGTCAGACGCTTACGGCGCGTGGATTCTTCAATCGGTAGCGCCGTAGAACGAAGAACGCGATCAGCGCCACCACCGTGACCAGAGTGATGTTCCGCCCGCGCGTGAACGCCTCGGGCTGAAACACGACGCGCAGGTGGTGCTTTCCCTTCGGCACGAAGACGCCGATGAAGGCGTGATTCGCGTATTGCGTCTCCACGCGTTTGCCGTCGATGTACGCGCGCCAGCCCGGCCACTTCGAGTCGCTGATCACGACCCACCCGTCGAGATCCATCGCCGCGTCGATCTCGTACGCGAGTCCGTCGCGCTTCGTGATCAGAGTGCCGGGGCCGTTGAAGATCTCGTGCGGCGGATAGTGCGGAACCGTGATCCACGCGGTGTCGGCGAAGTCGTCCGTGGTGAACATGCCGCGCAGCACGCTCTCGTCGGTGCGCGCGTAGCGCACGTGGCGGGGGATGAAGGCGCGCGGCACGACGCGCGTGTTCTCGAGCATGCGGTGATAGCGGTCCTGGAACACGAGTTTCCACTGTTCGTCCGGCTCCTGATCGAGCGAGCCGATGGCGTACTTCACATTCAGAAAGGAGAGGAAGCTCTTCGAGCGGTCCTCGACGATGTTGAAGCTGACCTGCTGCGGGCGCGACCACAGCTCATACGTGTCGTGGAGGCGCTGGAAGGTCATGGCCTCGTAGCCGCGCGGATCCTCCAGACCGTAGAGCGCCGCGGTGTCGGGGATCAGCGCGTAGTGCAGGCCGACGACGCGGAACGGCGTCTGATGATCGTCTTTCAGATACTGAAAAACAGGGATCTCGGGATAGAAGGCCTTCTCCGGCAGCGCCGGATACATCGCG
>DATLBM010000276.1:0-18156 GCA_035526885.1 Thermoanaerobaculia bacterium
GACGTGACGTACTCCGGCACGATCTCCGCCGCATTCGAAGGCGCGCTGCTCAACATCCCGTCGATTGCGTTTTCCGCGCTCGTCGGCGAGCACTTCTCCTTCGACCGCTGCGCGGAGTTCGCGGGAGAGCTCGTGCGCCACGCGCTCGAGGAGCATCGCGATCCTCGCGTGATCCTCAACGTCAACTTCCCGAGCCGCGACTTCGCCGGCGTCCGCATCACCACCCTCGGACGCCGCGTGTACACCGAAGGCGTGATCGAAACGTAGCCAGCCTGGATGGCTTCGAAGTCGGTGCCTTTGCCGGGATGCCACGTCGGGGGCTCGCCGCCGATCCAGTAGTAACTCCGTCCGCGGGGATCTTTCCGCTCGATCACTCCCTCGGTATACACGCGCCGTCCGAGGGCCGTGATCTTCACGCCGGCGAGCTCGCCGAGCGGGAAGTTGACGTTGAGGATCACCCGCGGGTCCTTGTGCTCGGCCAGGGCGATCCGGGTCATCTCTCCCGCGAACTCGGCGCAGCGGTCCCACGAGAAATGCTCGCCCACCGTCGCGGAGAACGCGACGGACGGGATGTTCAGCAGCGCGCCTTCGAACGCGGCGGAGATGGTTCCCGAGTAGGTGACGTCATCGCCGAGGTTCGGGCCGAAATTGATGCCGGAGACGATCAGATCGGGACGCGCGTCCTTCATCACCTTGAGGATGGCGAGATTGACGCAGTCCGACGGCGTGCCGTCGACGATCCACTCGTCCTTTTGGATCTGCAGCAGTCGAAGCGGGCGATTGAGCGTAAGCGCGTGCGATGCGGCGCTCTGCTCGCGGTCCGGTGCGACGATGGTCACGTCGCCGTGCTGGCGGCAAACCGCCGCGAGCTTGCGCAGTCCTTCGCTGTAAATACCGTCGTCGTTGGTGACCAGGATGCGGGGCATGAACGTGTCGCTGCGCATCATAGCTGCGAGAGCAGCATCGCGGCGAGGATGAGCGCCGCGCCGAGGAGAACCGCGCCGGTGATTGGCTCGCCGTAGAAGGCGATGGAGGTGATCGCCGCCGCCACCGGCTCGAAGCTCAGGATCACCGCGGCCTCGGTGGCACTGACGTGCGCCTGTCCCCACATCAACGCCGCGAACGCGAGCGCGGTGGTGACGATGGCCGTGAAAAGAATCGCACTCACGATCGATGCGCTCCAGGCGACGGGCGGTCCGAATGCGGCAAACGGCGCCGCCGCAAGCGCGACCACGCCCACTTGAATCGCGGCCAGACCCGAGGCCGTGTCCTGCGTCGTCACGCGCGCGGCGTACACGACGTGAAACGCGCACGCAATCGCACACCCGAGCGTGAGCAGATCGCCCATCGCACGCCCTCCCTCGGGACGCCCCACCAAAGCGAACGTCCCGAGCAGCGCCAGCACCGCCGCGATCCACGCGTTCCGCTTCGCGCTGCGCTGCAGAAACGGCACGATCACCACGTAAAGCCCGGTCAGAAACGCGGAGCGCGACGGCGAGATGGTCATCAGCCCGCGCGTCTGGGACCAGTACGCGGCGAAGACGAGCAGGCCCAGGACGATGCCGGGCGTGAGCATGGCCCGAGTGAGACGGCGCCGCACGAGCGCAACCGCGAACAGAATCACCGCCGCGGTCAAGAATCTCCAGAAGATGAACGCCTCGGGCGCCATGCGCGCGATGACGTTCTTGACGAGCGTGAACGTCGCGCCCCATGCGGCGGCGGTGAGGAGCAGGGCGAGCGCTGCCAGGCGACGCTTCACCGCGCCCGCTGCTCTTGCTGTTGCCGTTGCATTCTGACCAGCGTGGCGCGCAGGTGCGCGAAGACGAGCGCGAACATGAGCAGCATCAACAGCAGGAGGATGCGCACGCTCCACTTGTTCATCGCGCGTGTTCCCAGGATGCAGAGATATGCCTTGCGGCATAGCGGATCGCGTACTCCATCGGAGCGGCGTCGGCGATCCCTTTGCCGGCGATGTCGAAGGCCGTGCCGTGATCGACGGAGACGCGCAGCCAGGGCAGGCCGAGGGTGACGTTGACGGATTGATCGAAGGCGATGGTCTTCACGGGGATCAGTCCCTGATCGTGATACATCGCCATGACCACATCGTACTTGCCGTTCGCCGCGGAGAGAAAAACGGTGTCGGGCGGATGCGGTCCGCTGACGTTTTCTCCGGCCAGTGCCACGCCGCGCGCGATGATCGTTTCCTCGTCGCCGAACCGGCCGCCTTCGCCGGCGTGCGGATTCACTCCGGCCACGGCGATGCGTGGTGTCGCGCCGTGCAGTTTCGCGTACTCGCGCGACGTCAGTCTGGCCAGCGCGGCGATCTTCTCGGCGTCGATGGTCTGCAACGCCTCGCGCAGCGGCACGTGCACGGAGAGCAGCACCGTGCGCAATCGCGGCGAATCGAAATACATCGCGTAGTCGTACGCGTACCGCTCCAGTCCCGCGCGCGCGGCGAGCAATTCGGTGTGCCCCGGAAACGGCGATCCCGCCAGCGCGATGGCCTGCTTGTGAATGGGCGCGGTCACCAGCGCCGAACACTCTCCGCGCTCGACGGCTTGGATCGCGTCTTCGATTGCGTCGAGCGCGACCCGCCCATACTCCGCACGAATCTCGCCGTACCGCACGTCGCGCGGGATGGCCCCGAACACGCGCGCCGGCACATTCGCGCGCGCCAGCGCTTTCTCGACGATCTCCGGACCGATCCCCGCCGGATCGCCGATGGTGATGGCGAGAGGCTTCACGAAAGGGATGGTAACGCGTCGCAGGCTACACTTGCGCCGAGCGAAGGAGCCCCTCGATGACCATGACCGTGTTCGCGAGTTTGCTGTGGATGGCGACGTTGCCGGCGATGCCTTCTGCGGACGGTGAGCTGGAGCGCCTTCGCGAGGCGACGCGGTTTGCGGTCGCGAAGATGGAGCCGGTACGGCTCGAGACTCTGACGCTCGATGACAGCACACGAAAGCATCTCGAGGCCACGCGGCGGAGGATTTTCGAGTCGGCCGCGCGCATCGAGGAGTTCGTGCCCGCCGCGCGGAAGAAGCCGTCGCTCGAGTTGTCCTTCGCGCTGCTCAACGAGGCCAAGGTCGTGGACGATCTGCTCGAAGACATGGCCGAAGGGCTGGCCACGGCGAAAATGGAGAAAGTGAAGGAGCAGGATCCGATCGTGGTCTGGTTCCGCGGCGCAAGCGAGTCCTCCATTCGCGTGCTCGGAGCAGCGCTCGCACTGGAGAAAGTGCTGCAGACGCAGCTTGGCGTGGCGGACGCGCGCCTGGCGACCTGCGGAGCGAAGTGATCCCGGGAGCTACTCGCCCAGCTCCTCCTGCTTGAACAGATACTTGATCCAGTGCTTCTGGACGAGCAGGTTCGGGGCGCCTTCGCGGTTCACCTTCAGGCAGGTCTTGTCGTACCACTCGATGCAGCCGCGGATTTCTTCGCCGTCGGTCATGACGATGACCATCGGAGTCCGCGAGTTCATCTGCTTGAGGTAGTAGAAGCTCTCCGCGTTGGTCGATTCCGGCGGGGCGGTTTTCGCTGCGTAGCGGCCGTTCCCGTTGCCGTTGTTGGGACTCTTGGCGCGCTTGAAATCCAGCGCGCGGAACTGCCGCCGCCCGTTCGAATTGCCGTCCACTTCGTGCGGCCTCACCATCGACATGCCGACCTCCGTCCTCTGCCTTGTAGGGGATACGCCTCTTTGCTCCGGAGCGGTTTGCGATTTGCGTGCCTCCCTCATAGAATGCCGCGCCGGCCTGCCCGGGCCACACCTTTGGAGGTTCCCGCTTGAACTCCGTCGTCTGCATCTCCCACGTTCCCGATACCGAATCCCGCATCAAAGTCACCGGCACGAAGATCGACGAGACTGGATTGAAGTTCATCGTCTCGCCGTATGACGAGTTCGCGCTCGAAGAAGCCATCCGTCTGAAAGAAAAGTCGCCCGGCGACGTCACCGTCATCACCTTCGGCCCCGATCGCGCGCAACAAGGATTGCGCGAGGCCCTCGCGCGCGGCGCGACGAAAGCGCTGCATGTGAAGGGCGACACCGCGGATGCCGACGCTCTCGGGATCGCCAAGGTCCTCGCCGCCGCGATCAAGAGCGTGCCGCACGATCTCGTCTTCCTCGGCAAGCAGGGCGTCGGCACCGACAACGGTCTGGTCGGCCCCATGGTGGCCGAGCTCCTCGGCTATCCGCAGGTCAACGTCGTCACGCATCTCGAAGTCGGCGACGGCAAGCTCACGGCGCATCGCGAGATCGAAAGCGCGGAGGAAGTGATCGAGGCGCCGACGCCGGCCGTCATCACCGCGCAGAAGGGTTTGAACGAGCCGCGCTACGCGTCGCTGAAAGGCATCATGGCGGCGAAGAAGATCACCATCGACGTGAAATCCATCGCCGACCTCGGCCTCGACGAAGGCGACGTCTTCAAGCAGCGCGTCGTCATCGCCTCGATGGAGCTGCCCGCCGAGAAGAGCGGCGGACGCAAGATTGACGGCGACGATCCCGCCGCCGCCGCGCAGGAAATCCTCAAGTACATCCGCGAAGAAGCGAAGGCTCTCTAGGAGATCTCCATGGCTGGTGTTCTCGTTTTCACCGAATCCAAAGACGGGAAGCTGAAGAAGACTTCCCGCGAAGCAATCTCGATCGGGCGCAAGCTCGCGGAAGCCGCGGGCGGCGACTGCGTCGCCTTCGCGAGCGATGCCGCGACCGCGGAAGAAGCGGGCAAGTTCGGCGCGAAGAAGATCTACGTCGCCGCGCTGCCGGGCTACACGACGGAGGCCTTCACGTCCGCACTGGAGCAAGTCGTCAAGGATGTGCAGCCGTCGATCGTGCTGCTGCCCGGCACCTCGAACGGACGCGATCTCGCCCCGCGCCTCGGCGCCCGCCTCAACGCCGGCGTGGCCTCGGACGTCGATCGCCTCGAATGGAGCGACGGCAAGCTGCGCGCGCGGCGCCCGGTGTACGCGGGCAGAGCATTCGCCACCGTCGACGTGATCAGCACTCCCGCAATCGCGACCACGCGTCCGAACGCGTTTCCTGCCGAGGAAGCGGGCGGCGGCGCGGCGGAAGTGGTCAACGTTTCCGCCGATGCGAGCGATCGCGTGAGAGTCGTGGAGACGAAAACGCCGGAAGCCGGCGAGATGTCCATCGCCGAGGCGGACATCATCGTCAGCGGCGGGCGGGGGTTGAAGGAAGCGGGCAACTTCTCGTACATCCGCGATCTTGCGCACGCCATCGGCGGCGCGGTGGGCGCATCACGCGCGACGGTGGACGCGGGCTGGATCGATCATCAGCATCAGGTCGGACAGACGGGCCGCGTCGTGACGCCGAACCTCTACATCGCCGCGGGCGTTTCCGGCGCGATTCAGCACCTGGCGGGCATGTCCGCGTCGAAGCACATCGTGGCCATCAACAAGGATCCCGAAGCGCCGATCTTCCGCGTGGCGGATCTGGGGGTGGTTGGCGATCTTTTCCAGATCCTGCCGGCGCTGACCGAGGAAGTGAAGAAGGCGCGGCACTGAGCCGCGCCGCTTACGGCTTGGGCTGCGCTTCGGGCTTGTCCGGAGAGATCTTCGGCGGCTTGCGCTTGATGATCTCGTCGCCGACGCGGTAGCCGGCGCTCAGAGCCGACGGGATGACCTGGTCGTCTTGGCCGCAGCTGAGCGACAGGCGGGTGATGTGGCGGGCGAAGGGGGTCTCGCATTCGCCGTTGACGCGAACGCGGTAGATGCGCGGGCTGCGCGCGACGACGCGCGAGCCGTCGATGAGGACGAAGAAGTACTCCACCTCATCGCCGCTTTCGAATTTCGGGAGCACCACGCGCGACATCGGGCCGTCGTTCGTGCCTTCGACCGAGCACCAGTCCGTCGTGTTGATACGGCGGAAGTACCCGCGCAGCTCGCCCTTGCCGGTCGCGTCGACCTGCAGCAGCGGCAGCTCGCCGGCGCGCACGCACGTGAGCGGCGTGTGGTTGATCCCATTCTTCACCTCGGCGCCGGCCGTGAGGGCGGCGAGCGCGAGTGCAGCAGCGGCGTATGCGCGGATTTTCATGGTTTCCTCGGGCCTCGATTGTACGGCTTACCCGCGGAAAAACGAGCGCAGGCGCGTTAAAAATCCGCCCGTCGCCTCGAATTCGGGCTCCGGGTCGTATTCGAGCGGGCGTTTTTCCACGACACAGAGTGGATTCCGGCTCATCAGCGCCTCTGCCACAACCTCTCCGGCGAGATCGCGCAGCACGGCGGCCGCAGCCGTGACGCGCGGCGGACGCTTGCCCATGTTGTGCGCATCCGTCGCCACGAAGTGCACCATGCGATTGCGCAGCAGATCGACGGCGATGCGTTTCGCTTCCGGACCAAAGTCGCCCGTGAGACTCGACAGCGTGACCTGCGTCTTCGCGCCGTGCCCGATGAACTCAGCCAGCAGCTGCGGATGATGCTGAAAGACGAGATTGCGCTCGGGATGCGCGAGGATCGGAGTCCACCCATCGAGCTGCATGCGATAGAGCGGCTGCTCGAACATCGGCGGAACGGCATTCGCGGCCAGCTCGATCAGCACGTAGCGCGAGCCGGCCAGCGGCACGATGGCGTGTCCCGACGCGAGCGTCTCCACGACGTCGTGCGAGAAAAAGTATTCGGATCCGAGGAGCAGCCGCGGTGCGTCCGATCCCGCGCGGCGGCGCAATTCATCGAGACAGCCCTGCAACTCCAGCGGCGAGTAGTTCCGCCAGCGTCCGCGCAGAACGTGCGGCGTGGCGATGATCGTCTCGATGCCTTCCGCGCGCGACACGCGGCACATCTCCACCGCCTCGTCCCATTCACGCGGACCATCGTCGACGTCGGGGAGGATGTGGTGATGGATGTCGATCATGGGCGCTGCGCGCGGTTGCCGGTTGCTGGTTGCCGTGTTGCCGGCGCGGCGTCGGTTTCAGGCGCCGCAGCGCCGGCAACCGGCAACATAGCATCGTTGCACGAGGTTGCGGGTTTCCGGTTGCAGTGTTGCTGGCGCGGCATGGGTTTCAGGCGCGCGGTTGCCGGTTGCCGTGTTGCTGGCGCGGCGTCGGTTTCAGGCGCCGCAGCGCCGGCAACCGGCAACAGAGCATCGTTGCACGAAGTTGCGGGTTTCTGGTTGCCGTGTTGCCGGCGCGGCGTCGGTTCCAGGCGCTGCAGCGCCGGCAACCGGCAACAGAGCATCGTTGCACGAGGTTGCGGGTTGCCGGTTGCCGTGTTGCTGGCGCGGCGTGGGTTTCGGGCGCTGCGCGCGGTTGCCGGTTGCCGTGTTGCCGGCGCGGCGTGGGTTTCAGGCGCTGCAGCGCCGGCAACCGGCAACAGGGCAACAGGGCAACCAGCAACGGCGAAGCCTACGACGTCTTCCGGCGCTTCTCTTCCTCGTCAGTGCTCTCGTAGTAATCGTAGTAGCCCTTCTTGTACGTGTAGCCGTACTGGTGCAGGTCCAGGTTGTTGAGCAGCGCGCCCAGGACGGGGATGTTCGCCTGGCGCAGACGCTCCGAGGAGCGCTGCACGAGCTCGCGCGGCGTCTTGCCGCCGTGCACCGTGAGCACCACGCCGTCGGCAGCGGCACCGAGGACGATCGCATCCGTCACCGCCAGCACGGGCGGCGAGTCGAAGATCACGTACGCGTACTTGGCGCGCATCTCGGCGATGAGGTGCTTCATGCGGTCCGACGCCAGCAGCTCCGAGGGATTCGGCGGGATCGGTCCCGACAGCACGACGGAGAGATTCGGCACTTCCGTGGGTTGAATGACGTCGTCGAGCGGGATGTTCGCGGCCAGGTAGTTCACCAGGCCGAGATTCATCCTGCCGGGGAAGACCTTCTGCAGGCGGGGGCGGCGCAGGTCCGCATCGAGCAGCAGCACGGGCTTGCCCATCTGCGCCAGCACGGTAGCCAGATTGACCGACGTCGTGGTCTTGCCTTCGCGCGCGAACGACGACGTGATGACGATGACCTTCGGCGAGTTCGCGGACGCGAGCAGGAGCGACGTGCGGAACGCGCGATACGACTCCGCGATCGGCGAGCGCGCGTCGGTGTGCGGAATCAACTCGATGCCCGCGTCTTTGCCTTCGTCCTCGATGGCGCGCAGACGCGGCGTCGTCCGTCCGTAGCCGTAGCTGTAGCCGTACTGCTTCGACATCGTTCCCGCGGCCGGGATCACGCCCAGCGACGCGAGCTTCGTCACGCGCTCGAGATCCTCCGGATTCTTGATCGAGCGATCCATGTACTCGAGGAAGAAGATCGCGCCGAGGCCGAGCACCAGTCCGAGGGGGAACGCGGACTGGAGGTTCTTCTTCATGGTCAGGTTGAAGTGCCCGCCGGGGAGGGCGTGATCGACCCAGTGGATGTTCGACGTGGCCGAGCCGGAGAGGCGCGCCGAGACTTCCGTCTCGCTGAGCTGTTTCTGGAGGGAGCTGAGGAGTGTGGACTTCGTATCGACCGCAACGCGCAGGTCGACGTACTTCGCGGCGTCGACGTTCGTCTTCTGGACCTGGCCGCGCTGGCGCTCGTACGACTCGCGCAGCGAGTTCACGCGCGATGATGCGGAGGACACTTCCGCCTGCGCGGCCTGCAGCTTGCGCGCGTGGGCCGCGCGCACGGCGGCGGCTTTCCGCGCGCGCGTCTTGGCCATCTCGTCGGCCAGCTTGCGCATGTCGGGATGGCCTTCCAGGAACGTGGAGCGCTTCTGGTTGTACTCGCGCTCCTGGCGATTGAGGTCCTCGTTGATCGACTCGACCGTGAGATCGCCCGAGGCCGAGACGTCGGGCGGCGTGTTCTGCAGAGCGCTGTACGCGGCCTGCTTCTGGATGAATTCATTCTGCGCGCCGGTGTAATCGCGCTGCACCTGGCTGAGCGTGGACATCTCCACGTTCTCGTTGCCTTCGTCGACGGAGATGATGCCGCGGCTGCGGCCGTAGGTCGTGAGCTCGCTGCGCGCCTGGTCGAGATCGTTGCGCACGGTGGCGATCTGATTGGTCAGGAACTCGCTGGCCTCGTGAACGGAGTTCACCTTCTTGGCGATGTTCTGGCGGATGAACGACTCGCCCCAGGCCTCGGCCACTTTCTGCGCGATCCGCGGCGACGTCCCGACGTACGAGATGTCGACCAGCGACGTGGGCTTGACCGGCGTCACCTCGATGCCGCCCAGGACCGCGCCGGCCAGACCTCGCTTCACGGGCTCCAGCTCCTTCGGCGTGCGTCCCGCCACGCCGGCGGGATTCAGCTCCGGGTCGTTCCAGAGCTTGTGATCCTCCACCACCTGCTCGGCCAGGCCGCGGCTCTTGAGCAGGACGTACTGCGTCTGCAGGAACTCCTGGTCCGAGGCCGGGATGCCGAAGAGATCTTCGACCGTGGCGCGGGCCGTCTCACGATCGATCTGGATCCGAATCGTCGACTTGTACAGCGGCTTCTGGAAGTAACTGGCCAGGAACGTGGCCAGCATCACCACCAGGAGAATGGCCAGAGCGATCTTCCATCGCTTCCGGATGACGTTCCAGTAGTGAGAGAGATGGATTTCCTGCGAGGTATTGAGATCCATGGCTGCGGGCGCGGACCAGGGGAGCGCCCGCGCTGCTCTCTAGAATAGGGCCTCGTCGACGTAAACGGTATCCTGGTCGTGCAGGATCTCGTCTTTGCGCTTGCCCTTGAGGATGTCGCGGTAATTGATCTTGAGGGTCTGCTCGCGCCCGTTGGTGACGCGCTTGACGATGACCGTGCGCGAGGCGCGGTCGGTCTGGCCGCCCGCGGCCGCGATGGCCTGCAGGAGCGTGGGCGTCTGCGAGCTGCGGAACTCCAGCTTGCCGGGCTTCATGACTTCACCCATGACGTAGATCGCGATGGGCGCGTCGAGCGGCACGTTGACGAGATCGTTCGGCGCGAGCGGGATGTTCAACTCGGGACGGCCTTCGACCATCAGCTGGTCGATGTTGATCGCCACCTGCTCGGACAGGCCGTTGCGGCCGGTGCGGAGGACGTAGAGCTCCTTGCCGTGGCCGGCGGTGAGGCCGCCCGCCTGCGTGATGGCCTGGATGAGCGTGGTGTTGCCGCTGGCGCCGATGCGTCCCGGACGCACCACCGCGCCGACGACGGAGATCGGCTTGCTGGCGAACTCGACGACCTGCACCGAGACCGTGGCCTTGGTCAGGATGTCTGCTTCGAGCAGCGACTTGAGCTTCGCTTCGATCTGCGTAGAGGTGAGACCGGCCACCTGCACGCGGCCGATGACGTTGAGCGCGACCACGCCGTCGTCGTTGATGACCGTGCGGCCGCTGATGTTCGCGTCTTCGAGGACCTTGATGTCCAGGACGTCGCGCGGTCCCACCGGCGCGTCAGCCGACAGGATGGGGAGCTCCTGCGCTCCCGCGACGACCGCGAGCAGCAGCAGGGCGACGACGAGAACTCCTCGTGACTTCATTCAGGCTCCCTTGGAAAATACGGCGAAACACGCACGCACGCGCGCTGCGGGTTCACTCCTTGACTATTGGACCGGCTCCACGGTACACGCCGAATGTGACCTCGGCAAAAAACCGGCGTCACTTGCGCGTGAATTCAATGGGGTAAGCACGGACCGACACAAGTCAAAATAACCGTTTACTCACGGCGTCAACGACAATCTCAGGCCGTACCGTATTCCGGAGTCCGTGTCACCAAACGCCGTCGTGTCGCGCTCGTACCAGCCGACGTCCACCCCGAATTTCACCCGCCGCACGCCGTAGGTGAACCCGACGCCGTTGTACGAGATGTCGTCGGTACGCATCAGTCCGAGTACCGGCTGATCGTATTCGTCGCGCTCGTAAGCAGATCGTGCATGCAGCGTGAGACGCCGCGTGGCGGTGTAGTCGAGGCCGACCTGGCCCGACGTGGCGATGAAGTACGGGTTGTTCAGGAAGATGCTGAATCCGAGGTCGCGGTCGGCGCCGAACTTGAGGTTCCAGCGGCCGTTTGTGCGGGACGCGGAGAACTGCGCCATGAGGCCCGAATAGTCCGGTTGCGCGGCATCCTTGAACCGCAGGCGCATGGGACCGGCTTCCAGCCGGACCAGCGTGCGGCCGCCGTCATACGCGAAGCCCGCGCCCGCGTACGTGCGGTTGCTGCGATAGGCCTCGTGATTGGGGAACGTGTACTCGCTCCGTTCGCCGGCCACGAACAGGGCCGTGCGCGGGAAGGTCTTGTGATGCAGCGCGAGACGCGCATTGCGCTCCTCGCGGTTCAGGACTTCGATGGCGATGCGGTCGCCCGGATCGGGCTGAAAGCGGTTTTTCGGATAGCTGGTGTCGCGCATGCGCAGCGTGAAGAGCGCGCTGGTGCGGCTGGAGTATTTGATCTCGCCCGCGACGCCGGTCTCGTCCTCGCGCGCGGTAGCCAGACGATTCAGATCGGCGACATGCGCGCGGAGCTGGTTTGCGCGCGAGCCGTACACGTCGAGGTAGAGGTGGTTGAGCAGCAGATGCATGTCGCCGCGGACGAGGTAATTGAACTGGCGCCTGTTCTCTCCCTCGCGGAAGAAGCTGTAGCCCGGGATCACATCGGCGGTGAAGATGACCTTCTTGCGCGGCACGAAGTAGAAGCGGTTCGGTGCGTCCACGCTGAGCGTGATGCCGCCCGCGGAATCGCCCGTGGGCATGTACCCCGTCTCCGAGTAGCCGGCGTCGGCGATGCGCAGACGCGAGGACCAGTACCACGCGCCGTTGTGGAAGTTCGCCTGCTGCAGGTCGCCCCACAATTTCTTCGACCCGGCCAGGTCGGGATCGCGATCGCGCAGACGCTGGTCCTGCTGCGCGCTCGCGAGCAGCGGGACACCTATCAGGAAAGCTGTAAACAAGACGCGCTTGAACACCGCAAACCACCTCTTTCGAAAGCGCTGGACCGCGTGCAGTTTAGCACGCGACAATGCGGGCTTCCGATGCAGACCAGCCGGTGGGTTCCCTGGGCAGAGCGCTTGTGCCTCGCGATTCTGTTCGTGTGGCTGGCGTGGCTGCCGTTGCCATTCGGCTCGGTCGTGGAGTCAGCGCGCCTTCCGCTCATCGCCGTGCCGCTCGCGCTTTGCGTCGTCGCCGCGCTGGTGCGGCTCTACGCCACGCGCGACCGCACGAATACCGCACAGCCCACGGCCGCGTGGTGGATCTGGGGCACCGGCGCGCTGGTGTTTCTCGCGATCGGCGCACTGCAACTGATTCCCCTTCCGCCGGCACTGCTGCGCGCGCTCTCGCCCGATGCGCACGCGATCTGGCGCAGCGCCACGCGCGTCGCATCGCTGGCAGGCGAATCCACGCGCTCGTCCTGGCCCCTCACGGTCGATCCGCGCGCGACCTCGGCCGAGCTGCTCCGCCTCGGCGCGATCTTCGCCGCGTTCACGACGTCCGCGCTGCTGGTCCGCAGTCACGTACGCCGCCGCACGCTGGCCACGGTGCTCTGCGCCGGCGCCGTCTTTCAGGCCATGTACGGACTGCGCCAGGCCGCGCTGCAGCAGTACGAGGTGTGGGGCTGGAAGAACCTGCTCGTGTTCCACCGGATCACGGGCACGTTCGTGAATCCCAACCACTTCGCGCACTACATCGCCGTCATCCTGCCCATGGCGCTTTTCGTCCTCGCGGCGCTGTGGCACACCTCGGGGACGCCCGAGCATCCGATGCCCGCGCGCATCGCCGCGCTGATCGAACGTCACGTGCTGCTCGCGGGATTCGCACTCCTGACCGTGATCGCATGCGTCGCGGGAATGCTGCTGGCGCAGTCGCGCGGCGCGCTGCTCGCGCTGGCGGCGGGACTGATTGCCGTCGCGGCGCTGCTGCCCGGACGCCGCGTGATGCGCATCGCCTTCGCCTCCGCGGCCGGCCTCCTGCTCATCGGCGCGCTGGCGCTCTTCCTCGGGCCCGAGCGCACGGTGGCGCGCTTCACGCCCGGCACGATGGAAGAACAGGCCGGCGGTCGCCGCGACACGATCGCAGCCGCCCTTCGTCTCTGGCGCCGCTTTCCTCTTCTCGGCAGCGGCCACGGCACGTTCGCGTCCGTCGTGTCGATGGAGCAGCGCGAGGATGTGGCGCGGCTCTACAACCACGCCCACAACGATTACGCGGAGATCGCGGCGACGTCGGGAACGATCGGCATCTTCGCAGGGCTGTCCGTGCTGCTGGGCGGATGGGCGGCGCTGGTGCGTTCCACCTTCGGCGCGCCCGCGCGCGAGCTGACGTGGATGCGCCGCGCGTTTCAGGCCGCGGCGCTGGCCAGCATCACCATCGCCATCGTGCACGCGATGTTCGACTTCAACTTCTTCATCCCCGCCAATCCGTCGACGCTGGCCGCGATCGCCGGCGCCGCCGTGGCGTCGGTGGATCGCGACAAACGCACGCGCCGCTGAATCCCATTGCGCGTGTGCGTGTTGACGAGCCGCACTTCCAGCTCGTACGCGCCCGCGGGCAGCGGCACGTCGAACGTGCGCCGGTCGTGCACTTCGCCTTCCGCGACACGCAGGCCGCCGGCGTAGATCTCGATGTATGGCGGCGTCTCGTCGCTCTGCGCGGTGGCGAGCGTGATCTTCTCCGTACGCGGCGCGCGCGCCCAGATGTCGGTGCGCGCGCTCGCGCAGATCTCGTCGATCGCGCACTGGCCCTCCCACACGCGCGGCATCCGCGCGAGGTCCGCGAGGTAGCGGCGCTCGTCTTCGGTGCGGTGGAGGAGACGGGCGACGTCCGCCGCCGCTTCGAGGACGGGCACGGTCATGCCCTTCGCTGCCGCGCGGATGAGATACGCGTTTGCCGCGCGCCCGTCGCCGCGGCGCGCCTCGAAGCGCGCGCGGTCGAGGTAGTACGGACGCCATTCGCCGGCGTTGACGGTCGTGGAGGTCATCTCGATCCGCGACGCGTCGGTCCCGCGGTCCAACTTCAGTGCGACCCGCGCGCGCGTCACGTCGCGCAAGGGGCTGGGCGCCTCGAGCAGCGGCGCGACGCCCGCCAGCGGCCCGAGATCGTGATCGAGCGCGAAGGTCACCACCTCGTCGACGCGCGCGGAGACCTTCGACGGATCGAACGTCTGCCGGTCCAGTTCCTCGAGGACGCCCTGCACCAGCGGCTGATCCTGCATGTCCAGGCGCTCCGGGAGCAGCTCGATGAGCGCGGACGGATCGTCCGTGCGCCGCCGCGCAGTGAAGGTCTGCAACCGCGTGGCGCGGACTTCCTCGCGCAGCCCGCGGTAGTCGGCGAAAAGCCCGCGCGAGATCGCCAGGTTGCGCAGCTCGGTGCGCGCCTCCAGCGTCTGCGGCGCATGCGTGCGAATCCACGTGAAGTCGCGCGTGAGCTGCAGCAGCGGGATGTACATCCGCAGAAAGAACCCCCGCTCGCGCATGAGCGGCCCGGCCGCCTCGAGCACGCGCGCGCGGTCGTTCCTGTCGAGCTCGTACCAGTGAAAGAGTCCCGCGCGCACGAACGCCGCGTCGGTGTTCACGCGCCGCGGCGCCAGCAACTTCGCGTGCGCATACGCCGCCCGCCAGAGCTCGAACCGTTGCGGCGTCTCCCGATCCAGAGCCTCGTCCGCGATGTCGCTCGCCAGCAACCAATCCGCCGGAGTGTCGCTCAACGCAGGACGGGCTTCAGCCCGTCCCTCGCGCAGCGAAAAAACGAGCAACACGCCGCAAAGCGCTGCGAAAAACGACAGCCAGACCTGCCGCCCGATGCGGCTCATCGCGCGGCGTCCTCCAGAACCCGCTCCCACGCCGCAAACGCGTGCCGCTGGGCGAATCGCTGCAGATAGAGCTCCCGTCCCCGCGCCCCCATCGCCGCGGCCGACCGGCGGTCGCGCGCCAGCGTCTCGATCGCGCGCGCCAGTCCTTCCACGTCGCCCTCGTCGATCACGATGCCGCAATGGTACGCGTCGATGAGCCGCGCCAGCTCTCCGTCGCGCGCACCGATGAACAGCACCGGCCTTCCCACCGCCAGCACGCCATAGAACTTGCTCGGCACGATCAGGCCCTCGAGCGCGGGCTTCAGCGAAACGAGATGCGCATCGACGGACGACAGCGACTCGCCGAGCTGGTCGCGCGCCACGTAATCGCGAAACTCGGCATTCGCCGGTGCGTCACGCTTCACGCCGGCCAACTGCGCCCCGCCGCCCGTGAACACGAACCGCACTTCGGGCAGCCGCCTCATCGCCCCGAGGATGGTAGAGAAATCGTGCGCGCGCCCGAGATTGCCCGAATACCCGACACGAAACGCCCCGCCAACCGCCAAGCGCCCACCGCCAACCCCCAACCCGGCGTCCGCCCAGTTATGAATGATCGTCCCCCGCGGCACGCGCGCGCTCATCAGATCTCCGAGCACGACGTTCGCGCGCGCCTTGCGCAACGACCAGTCCCGCAGCCTTCGCGCGAACGGCACGCGAATGCCCAGCGCCTCCGCCACCTCCGGAAACAGATCCTGCACCCAGTTCACGACGCGCTGCGACGCCAGCGCCGCCACCACCGACAGCAGCGGCGGATCGGTCATGGCCACGATCACCGCATCGCGCTCCTTGCGCATGGCGAAGAACGCCGAAACGTAAAACGTCAGGTAGTCGACGGCGCGGCCAATCAGGCCCGCGCGGCCGAAGCGCGTCGACCACACGCGCTCGATGTGCACGCCCTTCGCAACCTCCCGCGGTGCGAGCCGTGCACGCGCGTCGTCGTAGCGCTGGCGGCTCGTGATCGCGCCCACGTTCCATCCGCGCGAGGCCAGATGGTTGCCGAGGTCGGTGGCGATCTGACTTGTTGCAGAATGGTCCGGATGGAAGTAGCGATTCACGAAGACGACGTGCCGCAAGCATGATCATTCTAGGACTCAACGCGCATCACGCCGACGCCTCCGCCTGCATCGTCGTCGACGGGAAGCTCGTCGCCGCCGTCGAAGAGGAGCGCTTCCGCCGCATCAAACACTGGGCCGGCTTCCCCTCCGCGGCCGTCAAGTACTGCCTGGACACGGCCGGTGTCTCGCTGAACGAAGTCGATCACATCGCCGTGAACCGCGATCCCAACGCGCGGCTCATGCAGCGCATGAAGTTCATCCTCGCCAAACGCCCCTCGGTCGCCGCCATCAAACGCCGCCTCGAGAACCGCTCCAGGATCAAGGACCTGCGCACGGAGCTCGTGGAGACGTTCAAGCTCGACTCGCTGAAGCCGAAGCTGCATCACGTCGAGCATCACCGCGCGCACCTCGCATCCGCCGCCTTCGTCTCGCCATTCGAAGAAAGCGCGGTGCTCTCCATCGATGGCTTCGGCGACTTCGTCTCGTCGATGTGGGGCGTGGCCCGCGGCAATCACATCGAAGTCCTCGGCGAGATCGGCTTCCCTCACTCCCTCGGCATCTTCTACACCGCCATGACCCAGTACCTCGGCTTCCCGCACTACGGCGACGAGTACAAGGTCATGGGCCTGGCGCCCTACGGCAAGCCGGCGTTCATGAACGAGATGCGCGACATCGTGCACGTGAAGGACGGCCGCTTCGCGCTGAACCTCGACTACTTCAGCCACCACACCGTCGGCCTGGACATGGTCTGGCAGGGCGGATCGCCGGTCATCGGTCCTGTGTACTCGGAGAAGCTGATCGAGAAGCTCGGCCCCATGCGCACGGCGAACGAGCCGCTCGAGCAGCGCCACAAAGACCTCGCCGCGTCGATGCAGGCCATGTTCGAAGAGGCCTACTTCGAGCTCGCCAACGCGCTGCACGCGAAGACGAAGATCGACAACTTCTGCCTGGCCGGCGGCTGCGGCTACAACAGCGTCGCCAACGGCCTCGTGTTCCAGCGATCGCCCTACCGCGCGCAGTACATCCAGGCCGCGGCCGGGGATGCCGGAGGCGCGATCGGCGCGGCGTACTGGGTGTGGAACGAGGAGCTCGGGAACGCGCGCTCGTTCGTGATGGATCACGCGTACTGGGGTCCGGAGTACAGCGAGAGCGACGTGGACAAGGCGGTCCTGGCGCGGCGCGAGGATCTCGACGATGCACACTGCGTCTTGCAGCGCGTGACGGACGAGCGCGAGCTCTGCGCGCGCACGGCGGAACAGATCGCGAAAGGCAACGTGGTGGGGTGGTTCCAGGGCCGCGTGGAATGGGGTCCGCGCGCTCTGGGCAACCGCTCCATCGTCTGCGACCCGCGCCGCGCGGACATGAAGGACATCCTCAACACCAAGATCAAACGCCGCGAGTCGTTCCGCCCTTTCGCACCGTCCATCCTCCGCGACGCGGTAGGCGACTGGTTCGAGACGGACTACGACGTCCCGTTCATGCTGCAGGTCTACCAGATCCGCGAAGAGAAGCGCGCCACCATCCCCGCCGTGACGCACGTGAACGGCTCGGGACGTTTGCAGTCGGTCACGGAATCGCAGAACGCGCGCTACTACCACCTCATCTCCGCGTTCCGCGATTTGACGGGCGTGCCCATCGTGCTCAACACGAGCTTCAACGAAAACGAGCCGGTCGTGAACACGCCCGCCGAGGCGCTGGATTGCTTTCTGCGCACGAAGATGGACCTGCTGGTGATGGGGGATCTGATGGTTCAGAGGATGTGAGCGCGTCTCGCGACCGTTACCATTCGGCGTGCGCGGATTCACCGTGCCCTTTGCTCGTCGGCGGTGTCATCGCGCTCATGGAGTGCCGGCGCGAACAGCCATACTCGGAGTTGCGGTTCGAGCGTCTTTCCTGGAGGGACGGGACCGTCCTGATGTTGACGTCTCGCACAAGGAAACTGCTCGGGTCTCGGCTGCGGCATCAGGATCACTGATTTTTCTCGCGGACGTTTCTCGCTCGAAGCAGCTCGCGCGACAGCATCAGCTCCGCTACGAATCGCTCCCACGCGTACGAGAGACCGGCGCGGCCGTCGAGAATGAGTCCCTTGACGAAAAGCGCGTGCACGATCACCGCAAAAGGTGCGACCACGATCAGTTTGCGGATGCGCCCTGAAACGCCGATCGTGCGCGGATCCTGTGTGCGGAGCTTGCGCGCTTCGGATCTCATGTAGCGGCGCTGGCGCTCCAGGAACGAACGGAAGGACTTGCGGTCGTCGTGAATGACGGGCGTGCGGAGGTCCGCAACGTCGCCGTCGACGACGATGCGTTGCGTGTGTCCGTCCAGCCAGAAGGACGCGTGCGCCGTTGCCGCCAGCACGATCCTCGGCGGATAGAGCGAAGCGCGCAG
>DATLBM010000277.1:0-7247 GCA_035526885.1 Thermoanaerobaculia bacterium
GCGGCGCGCTCGCGCTCGAGCGCCTCGCGCAGTTCCGCCTCGGCCAGGATCACGTCTGCAGCTCCTCATCGCGCCCGATCGCGTGGCGGAGCTCTTCGTTCGACACGGTGGCGGTGCCCATCTTCATCACCACGATGCCGCCCGCGTAATTCGCGAGCTTGGCCGCTTCCGCAAACGACCCGCCCGCGGCGAGCCCCAGCGTGAACGTGGCGATGACGGTGTCGCCGGCGCCGGTGACGTCCGCGACCTGGTCCGTGCCCCACACCGGGATGAGCAGCGGCGAGGGAGCGTCGCGCTCGAGCAGCGCCATCCCCCGGCTGCCGCGCGTGATCAGCACGGCCTCGCAGTCGAGTCCCTGCTGCAGCGTCAGCGCGACTTCGCCGATCTTCTCCTCCTCGCCATTCCACAGCGACGTGCCCGCGGCGGATGCCGCTTCTTCCTCATTCGGCGTGGCCGCGGTGACGCCGGGGTAATCGAGCAGGTGGTAGCGCGAGTCGAGCGTGACCGGGCGCCGCTTCGCCGCGCTCGTCAGCTCAGCCACCAGCGCCGGACGCGCGACGCCGTAGCCGTAGTCGCTGACCAGCGCCGCGTCGCAGACCGACATCTGCTGCCGCAGCACGTTGCCGAATGCCTGCGCCTCATCCTCGGCCATCTCGAAGCGATCCTCGATGTCGTAACGCACGATCTGCTGCCGGCTCGCGTGCGGCATGCCGCCGAGGATGCGCACCTTGGTGGGAGTCGAGTAGCGCGGCGCGCGGAGGATGCCGCTCACGTCGATGCCCTGCTCGGTCAGTTTTCCGATCAGCGTGCGGCCGGGAACGTCATCGCCGAGGACGGAGACCGGTACGGGGAGGGCGCCGAGGGAGAAGATGTTGTTGATGGCGTTGCCGGCGCCGCCGAGGAGGATGTCGTCGCGGTACTGGCGAAGGATGAGCACCGGCGCCTCGCGCGAGATGCGCTTCGGCGTACCGTAAATGAAGCGGTCCGCTACGATGTCGCCGTAGACGACGACCAGCTTTCCCTTCATCGCTTCCGTGAGCTGCAACAGCCGGGAGCGCGAGAACACGCGCGGACTATAAACGATGAGCGATGGGTGATGAGAGATGAGCGATGAACCGGATTTCTACTGGGAAGGTCCGTACATCGTCTTCACGGAAAAGTTCTTGCGCGAGCGCGGGTATTGCTGCGAGTCCGGATGCCGGCACTGCCCGTACGGATTCAGGAAAGATCGGCGGGCTGATGTTCCGGACGAAGATCCGCCTGAATGAGCTCCGTCTTTTCCGGCTCCGTCAGCACGTTCTCGACGTCGATGAGGAGATAAACCTCCTCGCCGTGCGGCACGACCGCGATCAGCAGCTCGCCGCGAATGCCGCGGATGAGCGGCGGCGGCGGCAGGAAGACGTCCGGCGAGAGCGTGACGATGCGCCGCACTTCGTCGACCTTGAGGCCGATCGTGCCGGCTGCGGTGTGCGTGATCAGCACCAGCGGCTGCTCCGCGCGATCGGTCCGCTGCGGGTAAAGACGTTCGCGCAGGTCGATGATCGGGATGACGTCGTTGCGCAGAACGATGATGCCTTCGACGAACGACGGCGCGGTGGGCACGGACGTCGAGCCCGTGTACGACACGATCTGGCGCAGGGCCATGATGTCGAGCACGAACGTCTCGGGGCCGACGCGGAACGTGATCAGGCGGATGTCGTTGGCCATGGTGTCATCCTGAGCTGCGAAGACAGCGAAGGACCTTCGCGCGTGGCACCGGGGAAGGTCCTTCGCCCTCTGCGGGGCTCAGGATGACACCCCTGTTCATGCCCTCACCCGGAACTTCCTCACCTCTTCATCGAAGCTGCGGATGGCGTCGTTGAGCAGCGTGATCGCGGCGCTCATGTCGCCCGCGGCGGAGCGGTTGTTGTCCGCGATGGCGCGCACCTGCTGCATCGTGCTGACGATCTTCTCGCTCTCCGCAGCCTGGCCCGCGGCGACCTGGAAGATCTCGTGGATCATTTCGATCATGCGCTCGGCCGCGGCCGAGATCATCCCCGAGCCCGACTTCTGCTCGACCATCGCCTGGCGCACGTACTTGGTCACCTCGCGCATCGACTCGACCGCCTTCATGATGTGATCCGAGCCCTGCGCCTGCTGCGTGGTCGCGGAGTTGATCTGGCCGACCATCGACTGCAGACGGTCCACTGCCTGCGTGACGTTCTCGCTGCCCTTGGCCTGCTCGCGCGTGGCGACGGCGATCTCCTTGTTCATGTTCGATGCTTTGGCGGCGGAGACGAGGATGTTGTTGAGCGCCTTGCCCGCCTCGTGCGACAGCGACACGCCCGTCTCCACGAGCTGCGAGCCGGAGCCCATGGCCTTGAGCGCGTTCGCCACTTCCTCCTGCACGGCGCGAATGAGGTTGGCGATGTCGCGCGTCGACGACGCGGTGCGCTCGGAGAGCTCGCGGATCTCCGCGGCCACGACCGAGAAGCCCTTGCCGTATTCGCCGGCCTGCGCGGCGAGAATCGCGGCGTTGAGTGCGAGGAGGTTCGTCTGCTCCGCGACGTCCTCGATCACGTTGAGGATCTTGCCGATGGCCACCGACCGATCGCCGAGCCTGGCCACGACGCTGTTCGCCTCGACCACCGACTGGCGGATCTGCTCCATCCCCTCGATGGTCTCGCGCACGGCCTTCATCCCCGACTCGGCGGCGTCGGACACGGCGATGGCCAGATCGTAAGAGCGCGCGGAGTTCATCTCCACCTGCGCGATCGACGCGGACATCTCCACCATCGACGACGACGTGTCCGTGACGAAGTTCGTGAGGTAGACCACGTTCTGATCGACCTCGTTGATCGACGACACCATCTGGTGCGTCGCCGACGCGGTCTCCTCGACGGAGTTGAAAAGCGTGTCGGTGTGGCGGCTCACCTCTTCCATGGAGGCCACCATCTCCAGCATCGACGACGACGTCTCCTCGGACGACGCCGAGAGCGCCTCGACGTTGTCGGTGATCTTGCGCACGCCGCCGTTCAACTGATCGATGGAGTTGTAGGTCTCGTCGATGACCGCGCGCTGCTCGTCGACGCGATCGATGACCAGCTGCGAGCGCGTTTCCACGGTCTCGACGACGTTCTTCAGCTTGGACTGCGACAGCACGAGGCTCTTCACGGTCCGCTCGAGGTTCGCCGTCATCCCGTTGAACGCCTCGGCCAGCGCTCCGATCTCATCGGTCGACTCGACCTTCGCGCGCTGCGTGAGATCGCCCTTGGCGATGCGTCCGGCGGTGTCGGCCAGCGACAGGATCGGCCGGACGATGTAGCGCGACGCGATCCACGCCAGTGCCGTGGCGATGGAGAGCACGAGCAGCGTGGTGCCGAGGTTCCAGAGGAGGAGCGAGCCGATCGCGGCCGAGGCCTGCGACTCGTTCATGAGCAGGCGGAAGTAGCCTTTCGGTTTGACGCCTTTTTTCGCGTCCGCGGCATTCTCGTAAAACGGACGCGTGTAGATATGGAGGTCGCGGCGCGTGAGCTCGACCCCGCTCTCCGCCTCCAACACCCGCCCCGCCAGACCCTCGGGCTGATCGTTGTCGCTGAACGCGAGGCGCTTGCCGTTCCCGTCGAGGAACTCCGCGTAGTCGACCGACGGATTCTTGCGGAGATCGTTGACGATCTGCTTCAGAGCGTCGTTGAGGCCGAACATCACGTAATAGCCGGCGGTGGCGGAGATCGTGTCGGCGATCGCGGAGCCCTGTTCCACCGTCTGGCGGATCATGGCCCGGCGCACGAGCATCTGCTGAATGACCACCAGCGGGATGGCGATGGCCAGCGCCTGCAGTGCGAACGCGAGAACGATTTTCGCGCGCAGACCGAGCCGCGCCGCTGATGTTTTCTGGTTCCCGGCAAGCATAAGGACCGGCGGGAGTTTAACGTATCATCCGCCGCATGCCGCTGATCCGCTGCCCGAAGTGCGCGCAGGCTTATGACGTGCCGGGCGTGGTGGCCGTGCGGCTGCCGAATTCGATCGCCACGTGTCAATGCGGCGAATGGCTTTCCGGCAGCAAGGCCGCGGTCCTGGCGCGCATCGTCGACGTCGACAAAGTGCGCGAGATCGATCTCAAACAGTACCGCGTCGACGCGCCCACGACGGCGCCGGAAGCTCCCGTTGCGGACGATGAGCCGCCGTTGCGGCCGCGGTCCGTTCGCGTCATCGCGCGCGGCGCGTACGACTCGCTCAACACCGTCTTCACGATCTACGAGCATCCGCTGTGGATCGGACGGAAGGCGTGTCACGTCGAGCTGGACGAGGCGGAGCTGTCGCTGCGGCACTGCTCGATCTTCGTGCGCGGCGACGCCCTGGTCGTGCGCGACGCGGACTCGCACATGGGCACGTTCCTCGATGGTCGACAGATTGACGAGGCGGTGATCGACGACGGCGTGCATCTGCTTCGCGTCGGCGCGGCGATGGTGAGCGTCGAGCCTACCGACCAGATCGGATTACCGGTCGAGCCGATCGCGATGGATGCGTCGATCACCGATGAATCCGGGCTGGCGGAGAAAGTTCGCGCACGCACGGCGCAGGCGCCGTCGCGCATCGTGCTGGTGTGCGTCGAAGGTCCGCTGAACGGGCAGGAGTTCGAGATCCCGCCGGCGGGACTGGTGGTCGGACGCGAAGGCCACGTTCGCGTTCCGGACGAGTTCCTCTCGCGCCGCCACTTCGAGCTCGTGCGCGACGAGGCCGGTGACGTGCGCGTCCGCGACCTCGGCTCGCGCAACGGCACGTTCCTCAACACGCTCCCCGCGCGCAACACGAAGGTCGACGCCGGCGATGAGATCACCGCTGGGATGAACCGGTTCCGCGTGGAGACACGGTTGTAGTTGCCATCATTGGCAGTTGGCCGCGCACTCGAGGCGTGCGTATACTCCGCCTCTCTCTCAGACTTCAGCGTGAGCCGTATGGAATCATTCGAGTCCGCCGCAGCACGGATCCTCGTGCCGCTTTCGGAGCTACTCCGCAAGCCGCTGCATCTGGCCGACAGCCGGAGCGCCGAGGCCACGCACGGATTCGCCGTACGCCTGGCGATGCCGCGCGTCTCGGTGGTCTCGGCGGACGGACAGCCGTTCGCCGAAACCGAGCGGCGCGTGATCACGGAGATCTTCGACGTGCTGCGCATGGTCGAGGAGAGCGAGGCGCGCTACGAGGAGCTGGAGCATCGCATGCTCGGCCTGCAGCGCGAGAACCTCGATCTGACGGTGAAGAACCGGGCGCTGTCCGAGGTGTCGTCGCGTGACTCCCTGACCGGCTTGTACAACCGCTGGTTCGTGCTGGAGAAGATCGACAGCGAATTGAATCGCGCGCTGCGGCACGGATCGCCGGTGTCGCTGCTGATGCTGGACCTCGATCACTTCAAACAGATCAACGATACATTCGGACATTCGACGGGCGATCTCGTGCTGCAGGGCATCGGGCGCGTGCTGCGCGACAGCTGCCGCGTCTACGACGTGCCGGGCCGCTTCGGCGGCGAGGAGTTCTGCATCGTGCTGCCGGAGACGAAGACCGGCAACACGACGCCCGTCGCGGAGCGCATCCGCCAGCGGCTGGCGTCGAACGAGATCGCGTGCGGCGATTCGTCGATCGCGGTGACGGCGTCGATCGGCATTGCGGGGATGGATTCGGCGGAGAACGGCGTGCTCAGTCCGGCCGAGCTGATCGACCGCGCCGACCGCGCGCTGTACGCGGCGAAGAACCGTGGGCGGAATCGAGTGGAAATGTGGAGTTCCGCGCTCCGCGGCCCCGCGGACGCCGTCAGCCACTGACATCGTGAGCCGGATCACGTACACTACCCCCCTTCGGTCTTACATTGCACCGCATCCAAATCGGTGATTTCTACGGGGGATACATGCGTTCGAAAACACTTTTTGCTTTTGTTCTGATGGTCGTTGCGACCACAGTCATGGCGGCTGACAAGCCCGTCCTCGCAGTCAACGAATTCAAGAACGAAACGTCCGCGGGCTGGTGGTACGGCGGCGCGGGTCGCGACCTCGCCGACATGCTGACCAACGAGCTCCAGGCCACGGGCAAGTTCAAGCTGGTCGAGCGCGAGAAGCTCGCCGCCGTCATGGACGAGCAGGACCTCGCCGACTCGGGCCGCATCAAGAAGGGCACCGGCGCCAAGATCGGCAAGCTCACCGGCGCGAAGTACATCGTCACGGGCTCGCTCTCGGCTTACGAAGAGAACGTGCAGGGCACCGGCGGCGGTCTCAGCTTCCGCGGCATCTCGGTCGGCGGCAAGAAGGAGAGCGCGTACCTCGCGGTCGACCTTCGCGTGATCGACACGACCACGGGCGAGATCGAGTTCACCCGCACCGTCGAAGGCCGCTCCTCGGGCGGCGGCCTGGCGGTCGGCGTCTACCGCGGCGGCTTCGGCGGCAACCTGGCCAAGGAAAACAAGACCCCGGCCGGTAAAGCCATCCGCGCGGCGATCGTCGAGATCAGCGACTACCTGTCCTGCGCCATGGTCGACAAGGGCGACTGCATGGACGAATACAACGCCAAGGAAGCGGGCCGCCGCGAGAAGACGAAGAAAGCCATCAAGCTCGACTAAGAGTTGACGCTCAGCAATTGTGGGGGAAGGAGTCGGCCGAAAAGGCCGGCTCCTTTTTTTTCGCTGCGTTTTTTTTCGCTGCGTTCTCGCCGCACTTACGGTAGTGGTCTAGTTTGAGAGGCAACCTGTAACAACAGCGGGTTGCGCAAGGAACGGCGTGAACGCGGCGGGCGTAAGTCCTAGCGCTGCCGGCGCGCACGCTCTCGGTCGAAGACTTCGGTTGCGGCTTGCTGGAATGCCTCGGCGATCGCATCGCGCGAGAGTTCTGCGGTGCGTTTGAGGATGGCGTCTTCTATCGCTTCGTACTTTTCCTGCGCAGGCGTCGAACCGCGTTCCCGGTCCGGCCATGTCATCACGCGCGCCGATTCGAACGCGAGATACATCGTGCCCGGTTCGCGATCCGGCAGGTTATCGATCCATCTAGCAGCGAAGCGCGCCGCATGCGCCCGCGTGACGCGGCGGACGAAGCGCGGCTTTGGATGTTCACCTTTAGACATCACTTCGCTCCGTGCCCGCCTCGGAATCGGCGTCTTCAAGCGCGATCAGCATGGCAGCCATCGCATAGGCGTGCGGTGCTAGTTCCGTTTGCAGGAGTTCCGCGTAGGCCACGTCCAGCTTCGCGTAGAACGGATTCAACTCGGGATCGGGCTCGACCACTTCG
>DATLBM010000278.1:0-3252 GCA_035526885.1 Thermoanaerobaculia bacterium
CGCGCGCGAATCACGAAGTCCGCCGTACTCTGCGACACCGCGATCGCGATGTCGGTCGCCGGTTCGAGCGCACGATCGGCAACTTTCTGGAACCAGGGCGTGTCGGTCAGGTTGGCGTGCTCGTGCACGATCGCGGGGAGCCCTCGCATGGCCGCCGCCATCCGGCCGAACGTGGTGGCACCATAGCCGTGCAGGTGGAGAATATCGATCTGCTTGCGATCGATGACCTTCAGCAGCGCCGGAAGCGTGGCCGGATCGAACCGCGACTTGTGCAGGTAGCTGATGTCGATGCCGAACGACTCGAGCGTCTCCTCGGAAAGATCCTTCTTCCGCAGGCTGACGAGCGACACGTTGTAGCGGCTCCGGTTGAACCGCGGAATCATCCACGAGAACAGCCGCTTGACGCCGTGCATGCGCGACCCTTCCCAACCGAGGTGATCGCAGACCTGCAGGACGTTGAGCGTGCGCCTGGCGTTCAACTCCTCCTTCACAGTGGTCCCCCGTCGCGACGGCCGACGACTTTCGCGGGGATGCCGACCGCAATCGCCCCGTCGGGAACCGACGCGCGCACGACCGCCGCGGCACCGACGACCGCACGGTCGCCCACGGTCACGCCGTCCAGGATCTTGGCGCCCGCCCCGAGCCATGCCCCCGCGCCGACCGTCACGCCGGCCGACCGCCGCTCCTGGGTCAGGATCGGCTGCGAGGGATCGCCGAAGTCATGATCCCCCCCGATGACGTAGCAGTACGCCGCGACGAGCGTCTCCCGCCCGATCCGCACGGAGCTCGCGGAGAAAATCTCGCAGTTGAACCCGATGTTCGCGCCGTCGCCCAGCTCGATATCGCCGTTCTTGCAAGAGAGGATGGTGTTGCGCCCGATGAACACGCCGCTCCCGATCGTGATGCCGCGATTCGACTCCCCTTTGGCGTCGATCAGGCAATTGTCGTCGATGACGACGTTGTCGCCGATGCGGATCTTGTGCGGATGACGCACGACGACGTTCTGGCCGAAGACGACGTTGCGGCCGCACGCGCCGAGCAGCGACGGGTAGAGCGTCCGGCGGAGCGCGAGCCCGACCGCGCCCGGCACGCTCTGCGACGCGAGCGTGACGAGCTCGTGCGTGATGAGCGCCCGCCACCCGGGCCGGCCGACGACGAGCGCGGCGTACTTCTCGCGGGCGGACTGGCGTCCATCGAAGAGCTGATCCTGCGCGCGGCGAATCTGGGTCATGTTCTGTCGCGTACGGCCCTCCCGCCGATACGCGGCGAATCTCCCGGCGCGTCGCGGAACGTCCGAAGAAGGAGGCGCGCAAGTACGCCTGAAGACGGCGACCGCGGCAGTACGCGCTGCATCCGTAGCATATGATAAAGGCCCGCATGCTCGAAGCACACGCAGCCGATCCGGCTCGCGCCGCGCGCGAGCGCCGGATCGCGGCGGGCGTCGTGGTCTTCCTCGTCCTCCTCCGTTCCCTCGTCCTTGTCTTCTGGGAACAGGCGCAGTTCGATTCCGATCAGGCCATCACCGGCCTGATGGCAAAGCATCTGAGCGAGTTCCGCGCGTTCCCGATGTTCTATTACGGGCAGAGCTACATGCTCGCCGTGGAAGCCTGGCTGGCGGCACCCGTGTTCGTCGTCGCCGGTGTGTCGGTCGCGACGCTCAAGTTGCCGCTCCTCGGCATCAACATCGCCATCGCGCTGCTGCTGCTCCGCACGTTCGAGCGCGACACGGGACTGCGGCCGGCGTTCGCGATGCTCGCTGCCCTCGTGTTCGTTCTTCCGCCCCCCGGAACGGCGGCGCGTCTGCTCGATGCGAACGGCGGCAACGTCGAGCCGGCCCTCTACATCATCCTCCTGTGGCTCACGCGCGCACGCCCCGTCTGGGGCGGACTGCTCCTCGGCATCGGGTTCCTCCAGCGCGAGTTCACCATTTACGGGCTCGTCGCGCTGCTTGCGATCGAGGCGCTGCAGGGCACGCTCTTCACGCGAGCGGGCATTCGCCGGCGCCTCGCGATGCTTCGAACCGCGGCCGAGGTCTGGCTGCTCGTGCAATGGCTGAAGGGGTTCTCGTCAGCCGCGGGGCCGGGCACGACGCTCGCCAATATCTTCAATCCTCGTGACAACTTTTCCGAGCTGGCGAGCCGCACGTGCTTCAACGCACGGGCGGCGGTCGAAGGCGTGCCGAAGCTCTTCACCGAGCACTGGCCGGTCCTCTTTGGCACGCGCGTGCTCCCGCTCGCCGACTTCGGCATCGAAAGCGGCGTGAGCCAGGGGCTGCCATGGAGCTGGGTGTTCCCGGCGGCGGCGATGCTCGTCGCCATTGCCGGGATCACGTGGCGGCTGATGCGCGACAGGCGTTGGCCACAGGGGGTGACCTTCTGCGCGTACCTCGCGCTCGCGTCGATGGGTTCGCTCGCCGGCTACGTCGTGGGCCGGTGCGGGCAGATCGAGTTCGGGTACATGCGCTACGACCTGCTCTCGCTCGTCGGCGCCGCAGCGATCGGGGCGTGGTTTCTGCGCACGGCGCCCCCGCCGATGCTCGCGCGCGCCTGGATGTTGCTGCTCGCCGGCTGGATCGGTGTCGCGGCGCTGCCACACGCGCGGCTCCTCGTTGAGTACGTGACGCACGCGCCGGTCGGAACGAAGCAGCTGATCGTGCGGAACCTCGAGGCCCAAGGGATTCGCTACGCGGTATCGGATTACTGGATCGCGTATGCGGTCACGTTCCTCGCCGACGAGCGCGTCATCGTCGCGTCAGGTGATTTCACGCGCATACCGTCGTACAACAAGGCGGTCGCCGAGCACGCGGGAGAATCCGTGCGCATCTCGCGCACCGCGTGCGTCGGCGGACGCACCGTCGCGCCCGGCGTGTATCTGTGTCCGCCGTAGGGCGGGGCCTGTCGGGCGGGGCTTGTAGGGCGGGGCTTTAGCCCCGCCTTCCCTTCACGCCGCGGCCTACGATCTCCTTTACGTCGCGGCTAACGCCGCGGCCTAGAGCCAGCCTTGCGACGTGTACCAGGCGAGCGTGCGCCTGATCCCTTCGCGCAGGCTCACCTGCGGCGCATACCCGAGCTCGGCGCGCGCACGCGTGATGTCGAACGCGCGACTCTTCGTGAAGAAGTCGACGCGCCGACGGTAGATCGGCGGCTCGATGCGAAGCGGCGCGCACAACGCCTCGCACACCGCGCCGGCCGTCCAGAACGGCCATACAGGGAGGTGGAGCCGCGGCGGCGGCACGCGCGCCTCCTCCGCGAT
>DATLBM010000279.1:0-9053 GCA_035526885.1 Thermoanaerobaculia bacterium
TCAGTTCCCCATAATTCGACACGCCACGCCAGACGGTCGTCGACCGGGAGCCTCGGTCCGAATCGCGCATGCGCGACAACCACCAGCGCAGCTTTCGCCTGATTGGTTTTTCGCGAGACGTCGAGGTGTCGAAAAGCCGTGGCAATTGCCTCAGCCTCGGGAATCTTCGGCGTGGTGTTCACGCGGAGAGGGAAAACGAAGCCGTTACTTTCGGTGACGCTATCCCTCCACACCTGGACGGTGATGCCCGCGGCGTAGACTTTCACTCCGCGTTCGTATTGCTGATACCTGAAGATGACCGAGGTATCCAATGCAAGTGCATCGAACTCACGCAGTTGCTGATCGAAATCGTAGATGCCGAGCGCTTCGGCGCGCCGCTCGATGTGCGCGCGTCCGATCGGCCGGGCGTCGCGAATTCGCGCGGCGGTTGCCTCGGCGGATTCGTGGGCGCGGCCTTGCAGGGAAACGAGCGATGCGAAAAGCACGAGAGCGAAGGGATTCATCAGGACTTCTTTCTTCCACAACATAGGTCCGGAAGCGTCCATCGAGCTAGTACTGCTGCACCTTGTCGATGATGTTGGCCACCGACTCGCCGGCGCGGAAGCGGCGCAGGTTCTCGAGGAAGAACTGCATCGCGCGCTCGTGCGCGTCGCGCGTGTGGTCGGCGGTGTGGGGGGAGACGAGCACGTTGTCGAGTGTCCAGAGCGCGCTGTCCGCGGGCAGCGGTTCCGCCGCGAACACGTCCAGCGCCGCGCCGCGGATGCGGCGCTCGCGCAGCGCGTCGATGAGCGCGGGCTCGTCCACCGTCGCGCCGCGGCCGACATTGATGAACACCGCCGTGCTCTTCATCATCGCGATGCGCTCCTTCGTGATGAAGCGGAACGTCGAGGGCGTGAGCGGCGCGGAGAGCACGACGTAGTCTGAAGCCGCGATGACGTCCTCGATCGGCGGCTCACCGAGCTCCTGTCGCCGGCGCACCGGCAGCACGTGCATGCCCAGCGCGGTGGCGCGGCGTCCGATGGCCTGGCCGATCGCGCCGTAGCCGATGATCCCCGCCGTCTGTCCTTCCAGTCGCTCGACCGTATACGGCTCCCAGCGCCGCGCTTCCTGCGCGCGTACGAGGCGGCGCAGGTCTTTCGCGAACCAGAGCATCGCCGCGATGACGAACTCCGCGAGCGCGTCCGCGTACAGCCCGCGCGATCCGGTCACCACGACGTCACTGCGGCGCAGCAGATCGAACGGCAGAAACTCGACGCCCGCGGAGAGCGAGTGGATCCAGCGCACGTTCGCGAGCTCGCGCCACAGCTCCGTCAGCACCGACCCATATCGCGGCGCCAGCAGCACCGCCTCGGCATCGCGCGCGTCGCGGCGCAGCGACTCCGCATCCGTGCCGATGGACAGCTCGACGTCCGGCGCCTCGCGGCGCAGCATCGCCAGCGGCTCGAACTCAGGCGGCGCGATCACCAGGAGACGCATGTGTTCCTCTGTAGCACATCCATCCGACGATCCAGAAAAGGATCACCGCGCCGTTCGCCGCGATGATCCCGCGGAACGACCGCCGGATCACTCGCGCGCTCCATCTCTTTTCATCCTCCGCGGTGCATAGGCAACGCATCGGGCGTGTGCGACAACGTCGGACGTGGCACGGATCAATGTTCTCGTCGCGACCACCTCCCTCGATTGGAGGGCGGGCATCATCGCCGAGGCGGTGGCGGCGCGGCCGGACATGAACCTGCTGGTTCGGCCGGCGATGGCCGCGTCGGAGGTCGACGCACTGCTGCAGACCATCCCGGCGACGCCGCGGTGCGCGCTGGTCGTCGTCGGCCCGGTCACGGACACCGACGAACTGGCGAAGAGATGGCTCGCGCGGCGGCCTGACCTCGTGGTGATGGACGTCGACGTCGACGTCAGCGGCAACACGGTCCGCATCGCGGTACGCGCGCCGCGGCTCGATCCCGTCCTGACGGCGTTGCGCGAGCTCGTCGAGAACGCGGCTGCACGAGAGCCGGAACCGCAGCCCCAGCCTAAGCCGGAGCCCGTACCGGAGCCGGAGCAGGCGTCGAACATCTACCTCGTCGAGACCTCCGAGCCTCCGCCTGCCGAGCCGAAGGAGCGTCCGCTGCTCGACGCGGCCATCGACTGGGTGCACAAGCTGTTGCGCGACGCGGTCGAGAACGTCCCCGAGGAGAACGACGATGCGCGCGGGTTGTGCGTCAGCCGCGAGACGCTGCTGCAGGCGCTCGACACGCCCGTCGAACGGCGTCCGAGCAGCTCGCTGAATGATCTGTTCGCGGCCGATGAGGCGCTCGATCGCGCCCTCGGGGATGCCGATCCGAAATCCGAGCCGCTTGCCGCCGTCTTTCACGTCTTCGCGCTGACGCCGGTCGAATTCCGCATGCTGCTGCTCGCGCTCGCGCCGGAGCTCGATCTGCGCTTTCAGCGCTGCATCGGCTTTCTGCTCGACGAGCTGTCGCGCCGCGTCGGCACGCTGGGTTTGTACAGCACCCTGCTGGGACCGACAGCACGTGTACGTCTCGCGCTTTCCGACAACGCCGGGCTCACTCGCTGGTTCGCCTTTGAGGGCTCGACCGTTCATCCCGCCGCCGCGGACGAGCCATTGCGGCTCGATCCGTTCCTCTCGCAATGGCTTCTCGGCGATCGCGTCGCGCTGGCGAACGAGCCGCGCGTCCGCCGCGCGTTGCGCCACGCCGCGTGGCCCGGAGTCGTGTTGCTGCAGCGCCGCGAAGAGCGGATGCGTGCCGCGGAGCTGATCACGAAGGGGTGGGTGCTCCTGCTCGGCGACGATCCGGCCGGCTGGCGCGCGCTGCTCGAGATCGGAGCGAGCGACCGGCAGCCGGTCCGCGTCGAGCTCGCGCGGTTCGCCGGCGTGGACCTTCTGGAGATCGAGGACGCCGCGCGCCGCATTGGCCGCATGGCCAGGCTGACCGGCGAGCCGCTGTTCGTCGACGCAACCGGCGTCGAAGACGACGACGTCCTGCGCGTGTTCTTCGCCACTCTCGATGCCACGCGCGCCGACGCTTCGATCATCGCCACCGACGCAGCGCGCATGGTCAAGCTGCTCGGCGCGGCGTCGTACGAGTTGCTCGACGAGCCCGCGCTGCCGAAGGACGCGCGCGTGGACGCGATGCGTGAAGCCGCGATCCGCACTGGCGCTTACCTCTCCACGGACGCGGCCGAAGCGATCGCGAACCGCTATCCATTGAGCATCGACCGCATCGAGCAGGCCATGCGTCTTGCGTTGACCCGGCCCGAAACGGGCGATGCCGTCGATCGCTTCACCGCGGCGGCGCGCGAAGTCGCCGGCGAGGGTCTCTCGCATCTGGCCGAGCGCATCGAGCCGATCTTCACGCTCGAGCAGGTGGTGCTGCCGCCCGATCGCAAGCAGCAGCTCGAGGAGATCGTCGACCATGTCCGTCTCGCGCCGCGCGTGCTGGACGAATGGAAGTTCGGCGAGCAGTTGCCGTACGGACGCGGCGTCACGGCGCTGTTCCACGGTTCCAGCGGCACCGGCAAGACCATGGCCGCGCTGGGCATCGCGCGCAGGCTCGGCATCCAACTGCTGCGCCTCGATTTCTCGAAAGTGGTCAGCAAGTACATCGGCGACACCGAGAAGAACATCGACCGCGTCTTCACCGATGCGCAGCAGTCCGGCGCCGCGATTCTCATCGACGAAGCCGACGCCCTCCTCGGCAAGCGCAGCGAAGTCAAAGACGCGCACGACCGCTACGCGAACATCGAAGTCGCCTACCTCCTGCAGCGGATGGAGGCCTACGAAGGCCTGGCCATCCTCACGACCAACATGCGCCAGAACATCGACCCGGCGTTTCTGCGCCGGCTGCGCTTCGTCGTCGACTTTCCGCGTCCCGACGCCGATGCGCGCGAGCAGATCTGGCGGCAATGCCTGCCCGAGGGATCGCACGAGCTGGATGACGCGGCGTTCCGCCAGCTCGCGCGCAGGATCGATCTCAGCGGCGGCTACATCCGCCAGATCACGCTGCACGCGGCCTTCATCGCCGCGGCGGCGGGCGTGAAGATCGGTCTCGAGCAGATCGCCCAGGCGGCGCGCGCCGAATTCGCGAAGCTCGGCATGCCGCCGGTCGCGCTCGACCTGGGGCAGGGGAGGAAGGCCGCGTGAACGCCGACGGCATCCTCCGCGTGACCGAGGCGCTGCGCGACCGCCTCAAGCAGGCGCTGGTCGCTTCGGGCGTGCCGGGCACCGTCTTCGTCGGCCCGCTCGATGATCCGGATGCGGGCGGCGCGGCGCTGGTGCTCTTCCTGTATCGCATCGTGCCCAGCGCGTCGCTGCGCAACAGCGAGCATCGCGTGCCGTCGAGCACTCCGCCGCCCGCGGTGCTGGTGTTCCGCAACGCGCTTCCGCTCGATCTGTACTACCTGGTCACGGTCGGCACCACGCCCGGCACGAGCGAGGAGACGCTCCTCCGCGCCCTCGGATTCGCCATGCAGACCATTCAGGCCGAGCCGGACCTGGTCGGACCAGCGGTCAGTCACGAGACGGTGCACGTCACCATCGAGCCGCTGACGACGGAGGAGTCGAGCCGCATCTGGGCGCTCTTCCCGAACGCGAACTACCGCACGTCGGTCGCGTACCTGGCCACGCCGGTCTGGATCGATCCGCCGGTGCCGGAGCCGGTGGCGGCGGCGGTCATCGAGGACCAGCTCTTCGCCGCGCAGCGGGTTGGGGAGGCGACACAATGACGTTCGCGGTCCGCGGAACCCAGCAGAGCTACCTGCGCGACGCGCTCCTCGGCATCGAATTGCTCGACGGCGTGACGTTGCAGCGCGTGAGCGCCGGCGTGACGGTCAAGGCCGAGGGACTGCAACGGATTCCGTTCCCCAACGCGAGCGGCGTGTTCGTGTGGCTCAGTGAAGACCTCACGCCGTTGCGCGGAATCACGATCGATCCGGGCGTGCTGCCGTACGACCGCGTCGAGCTCGACGCCGCGCAAGTGCAGTTGCCCATCACCACCGTGCAGTTGCCGCCGCGCGTCGACTATCCGTTCGGCGCCGGCATCACCGGCCTTCGCGGCGTGCTGATCGAAGAGCGCGTGGCGCAGCCGGTTCCGGTTCGCGATGCCGAGGTGCATCTGCGCTGGCTGGACGACAGCAGCATTTGGCGCGATGCGCCGCCGGTCTCGCGCACGAGCGAGCGCGGCGGCGACTTCGCGGCCGTGCTTCGTCTCGCGCCCGGCGACATTCCGCTGCTCGATCTCAACGGTGCCGTGACGGTGCGCCTGCGAGCGCGCCGCGGCGCGAACGAGCGCGAGTCCGCCGATCTGAAACTCCCGCAGGGTCGCATCGCCGACCCGTCCAACTACGCCCAGGGCCCTGACGCTCTGATCTTCGCCTGGGACGAGCTGCAGCCATGAGTTGCCATTGCAAGGAGACCAAAGCCATGACGGACTACAAGAAGCCCCCAGGTCACGATTGTCCTCCTCAGCCCCCGGACGATCCCGCGGATCAGCCCAAGCCGCCGGGCGGCGAATGTCAGGACCCGCCCGATACCGAGCCGCCCAAGCTCGAGGATCCGGAGAAGTGTCATCCCGATCCCTGCTGCAACTGCCAGCCGGGGCCGGGCTCCGATCCGAACTGCCTCGAGAAGCTGATCGCGAAGCAGACCAACGAGATCGCGGCCGCGGACAAGGCCAAGACCTTCAAGGCCGACCTCGAGGCGTTGCACGCGAAGGCGAAAGCCGCGAGCCAGGAGTACACGCGCGACAAGTACGACAAGCTCGTGAAGCAGTGGGTGGAAGAGGACCGCGACATCGCGGAGCTCGTCCGCAAGCTGGTCTGCGCCGTCCCGTGCTGGCGGTGCATCATCGAGTGCTACGTCTGCACCCTCCTGTACGACATCCGCGACGCCGAGCTGCGGCTCTACGGCAATGGCAAGTGGTGCTCGGAAGTCCACGACGTGCAGGACCTGCTGTACTGGTACGGCCGCGATCGCGCCGTGAAAGAGCGCGCCTTCAATCGCATCAAGAACGTGCTCGCGGCGTGGGAAAAGCCGGCGCAGACGATCGGCAAGATCCTCACCGACAACGCCAAGCTGATCGTCGACTCGGGCAAGCTGCTCGGCTCCGAGGCGTCGAAGGTCGTGTACGACGTCTTCCTGCGGCTCATTCCGCTGCATCTCGCCATCGCCCCGCCGCAGGGCTCGGCCTGGACCACGAAGATCGCGAAGGAGTACACGAAGTTCTGCGACTGCGACACCGGCAAGCCCGATGACTGCTGCGGTCCCGACGTCGGCGAATTGAGCCTGCGCCAGCGGCTCATCGGTCCGCAGCCGTACCTCATCGATCCGAACGACTACTTCAAGGTCATCTGCTGTCTCGTGGACAAGCGCTACGGCCCGGCGAAGGACAGGCTGAGCAAGGCCGATGCGGCGGTCGTGGCCACCGAGAACGAGATGAAGCGACTGGCCGGCCTGATCGAGAACGGTCTCAAGAACTTCGACGCGAACGCGAGGACGGCCATCCCGGCGGTGGTCGATTGCTGCGACTTCGAGAAAGATCCCGACGAGCCGCCGCCGCAGCCGCCACCGCCGTCGTACCGCAAGTACTGACGCAGGAGAACCGCCATGCCTGAATATCTGCATCCCGGCGTATACATCGAGGAGATCGAGCGCGGGCCGCGGCCGATCGAAGGGGTCCCCACCAGCACCGCCGCGTTTCTCGGCGAAGCTGAGCGGGGACCGATCGTGCCGCGCCTGGTCACCAGCTACAAGGACTACCAGCGCTGGTTCGGCGACGTCTTCGATTCCACCCGGTACCTGCCGTACGCCGTCAACGGCTTCTTCGAGAACGGCGGCAAGCGCGTGTTCATCTGCCGCATCGTCGGCGACGGAGCGACCACCGCGTCAGCGTCGTTCGGCGACTTCCTCGTGCGAGCGGCCGGGCCGGGGACGTGGGGCACGCGCGTCTTCGCGAAGATCGACGCAGGCACGACGAAGAAAGCCGACGGCAGCAGCGTGGGCTTCCGGCTGCGTCTCGCGTACTTTTCCGCCGGCAACGAGCCGTTCGATCCGTTCACGCCCGAGGGACGCTTGCGCATTCCGCGGCCCACGCAGACCGAGGAGTTCGACGATCTCGTGACCGACGAGACGTCCCCCGATTTCTACGGCAAGCGCCTTCCGTTCATCGATCTCGACAAAGGCGACACGAACCAGGGCTCCGACAACTCCGCCCTCGGCGTGCTCGTTCGCAACGCGGGCGTCGCGCCGGGCACGCGTCCGGCCGACGGCAACCAGCTTCTCTCCGGCGGCGGCGACGACGCCGTGGCCCTCGGCGTCGACGACTTCAACGGCCTCATCGCCGGTCAACGGACCGAGGAGCAGGGCCTGGCCGCGCTCGAGCGCGATCCGTATCGCGAGGTCGCACTGGTCTACGCGCCGAACGTCTCGACCGACATCGCCAAGTCGATCGTCAGTCACTGCGAGCGCATGCGCTTCCGCTTCGCCGTCATCGACGTGCCGAAGAGCCAGGGCAACCCCGGCACACTCGATCCCCGGAGCTCCATCACCGACACGCAATACGCGGCGTTCTACTACCCCTGGATCGTGACGGCCGATCCGCGCACGGGAGCGCGCACGCTCGTGCCGCCGGGAGGCCACGTCCTCGGCGTCTACGCGCGCACCGACACCGAGCGCGGCGTGTTCAAGGCGCCGGCGAACGAGATCCTGCGCGGCGCGCTCGCGCTCGAATACGACGTAAACGACAACGTCCACGACGTGCTGAATCCGCGCGGCGTGAACGTCGTGCGCAACTTCCCCGGACGCGGCATCCGCGTGTGGGGCGCGCGCACGCTCTCATCGAACGCGCTGTGGAAGTACGTGCCGGTGCGACGGCTCTTCATCTTCCTCGAGCACTCGATCTACGACGGTACGCAGTTCGTCGTCTTCGAGCCGAACTCCGATGAGCTGTGGGCGCGCGTCGTCGACACCATCTACCTCTTCCTGCGCGGGCAGTGGAGAGCCGGCGCGCTCTTCGGCCGCACGGAGCAGGAGGCGTTCTTCATCACCTGCGACCGCACGACCATGACCCAGGACGACATCCTGAACGGACGCCTGATCTGCGAGATCGGCATCGCGCCGGTGCGTCCCGCCGAATTCGTCGTCTTCCGCATCTTCCAACACACCGCTGAGGCTCAGCGCTAGAGGAGCACGCGATGGCACGCATCGATCCACTGCGCAATTTCCGATTCAAGCTCGAGATCAAGGGGATCACCGAGGCCGGCTTCAGCGAAGTCATGATCGCCGAGACATCCACGGAGGCCATCGAGTACCGGCTCGGCACCGACCCGCGGCACGTGCAGAAGCTGAGCGGTCTGACGAAGTACGGAAACATCACGCTCAAGCGCGGGGTGACGTACGGCCAGGGTGCGCTCGATCTCTTCAACTGGCACAAAGACGCGACCGAGGGGCTGGTCAAGGACGCGCGGCGCACCGTGACCATCTCCGTCATGGACGAGGCGAACGAGGAGCGCGCGCGCTTCCGCATCTCCGAAGCCTGGCCCGTCAAGTACGACCCCAGCGATCTCAATGCGAAGGGCAACGAAGTCCTCATCGAGTTGCTCGAGCTGGCCAACGAAGGCATCGAGCGCGTGAAGTGAAGGAGAGGCCATGAGCACGCATCCGTCGTTTCAGACCGAGATCGAGTTCGAGCTGCCCAAGGGCTATCTCGACGACTCGGGAACGCTGCACCGCCGCGGCACGATGCGCCTGGCCACGGCGGCGGACGAGATCCTGCCGCTGCGCGATCCGCGCGTGCAGCAGAACGAGGCTTACCTCGCGGTGATCGTCCTGGCGCGCGTGATCACGCGACTGGGATCGCTGCCCGATGTGCACACCGGCGTGATCGAGGGCCTGTTCGCCTCCGACCTCGCGTACCTCGAGCGGTTGTACGAGAAGTTCAACGGCGAGGACGGAGTGGAGGCCGACGCGAAGAGCGGCGCCCGATCGCTGCGCAGGATCACCGCCGTGGGGGAAGCATGAAGGCCTATCCCGTAAAAGTGCTTTA
>DATLBM010000280.1:0-2516 GCA_035526885.1 Thermoanaerobaculia bacterium
ATGAGCCAGGTCGGCGGCATCGGCTATCCGCCCTCCATCTCCGGGATGTCGATCGCGGGATGGGGTCCGGTGCTCTCCTACGACTACAACTTCGACGGCACCTGGACCGATCAGGTCTTCCAGATCACCAGCGGCGGCATCGGCGTGCGCGGTCTGGCGTCGTGCTATCAATGGTGGGGCATCACGTTCTTCAATCTCACCTCGCCGGTGTACGCCGGCAACTATCCGGGCAACGGCGAGTCGAGCTACTTTTTCGGAATGGTCTCGGATTACGCGCCCACGACGAAGAGCGCGGTCGTGCAGATCGACGACATCTCCGGCGGCTCGGCGACCGTGAACGTGTACGCGCCGAACGTGCCGTAGCGCGATCAAGCCGAAGCGGGCAACGTGGCGACGGGCTGAAGCCCGTCGCCACGTTGCTGGGACGCGAACGCGATACCGCAGCCGCTTTTCCGCGGCACGTTCACTTGCCCGTCCGCGGACGTCGTACGCCATTCCTCTGACGTTCGTCTCCGGCGCGCTATCATCCGCGCCGGAAAAATGACCACGTCCTACGATTCCTCAGCCATCGAAGTCCTGACCGGACTGGAGCCCGTGCGCAAGCGCCCGGGCATGTACACGCTCACCGAGCGCCCGAACCATCTGGCGCAGGAAGTGATCGACAACTCCGCCGACGAGGCCATCGCCGGCTACGCCGACGAGATCGTGGTGACGCTGCACGACGACAGCTCGCTGTCGGTGCAGGACAACGGCCGTGGCATGCCGGTCGACAAGCACGCGAAGGAAGGCGTGTCGGGCGTCGAAGTGATCCTCACGCGCCTGCACGCGGGCGCGAAGTTCTCGGACAAGAGCTACCGCTACTCGGGCGGCCTGCACGGCGTCGGCGTGTCGGTGGTGAACGCGCTGTCGAAGAAGCTGGAAGTGTGGGTGCGCCGCGACGGCAACGAGCACCACATGCGCTTCGGCGACGGCAAGAAAAAGTCGGAGCTGAAAGTCGTCGGCACGGTGGGCAAGCGCAACACGGGCACGACGGTGCGCTTCTGGCCGGACGAGACGTTCTTCGACTCGCCGAAGTTCTCCGTCCCGCGCCTCAAGCACGTCATGCGCGCGAAGGCCGTGCTCTCGCCGAAGCTGCGCATGCGCTTCATCAGCGAGCTCGATCCCGCGGACAACGAGGAGTGGTATTTCGAAGATGGACTGACGGATTACCTGCTGTCCGAGCTGGCGGGCAACGCGCTGCTGCCGGAGCGTCCGTACACGGGCCACTTCAAAGGCAACGAGTACGAAGTGGATTGGGCGGTGGTGTGGCTGCCGGAGGACGGGGACGTCGTCGGCGAGAGTTACGTGAACCTGATTCCCACCACGCAGGGCGGCACGCACGTGAACGGGTTCCGCACCGGCCTGACGGAGGCGATCCGCGAGTTCTGCGAGTTCCGCAACATGCTCCCGCGCGGCGTGAAGCTGGCGCCGGAAGACGTCTGGGCGCGCGTGAGCTACATCCTCTCGGTGCGCATGGGCAATCCGCAGTTCACGGGACAGACGAAGGATCGCCTCTCCTCGCGCGAAGCGTCCGCATTCGTTTCCGGCGTGACCCAGGACGCGTTCTCGATCTGGCTGAATCACAACGTCGCCGACGCGGAGAAGATCGCCAACGTCACCATCAACCAGGCGCTGGTGCGCCTCAAGCAATCGAAGAAGGTCGAGCGCAAGAAGCTCACTTCCGGTCCTGCGCTGCCGGGCAAGCTGGCGGATTGCACGGCGCAGGACCTCTCACGCACGGAGCTGTTCCTCGTGGAAGGCGACTCGGCCGGCGGCTCGGCGAAGCAGGCGCGCGACCGCGAGTTCCAGGCCATCATGCCGCTGCGAGGCAAGATCCTGAACACGTGGGAAGTGGAGTCGAACGAAGTGCTGTCCTCGCAGGAAGTGCACGACATCGCCGTCGCGTTGGGCGTCGACCCGGGCTCGGACAAGCTGGAAGGACTGCGCTACGGCCGCATCTGCATCCTCGCCGACGCGGACTCGGATGGCGCACACATCGCCACGCTCCTCTGCGCACTCTTCGTCAGACACTTCCGCAAGCTGGTGGAAGAAGGACACGTCTACGTGGCCATGCCGCCGCTCTACCGCATCGACGTGGGCAAACACGTTTTCTACGCGCTCGACGACGGCGAGCGCCAGGGCATCCTGGCGCGCATCGAGGCCGAGGGGATCAAGGGAAAGGTGAACATCCAGCGCTTCAAAGGCCTGGGCGAGATGAATCCCTCGCAGCTCCGCGAGACGACGATGGACCCGAACACGCGCCGCCTCGTGCGCATGACCATCCCCGACGCGGAGCCCGCGGTGGCGACGATCGACATGCTCCTCGCGAAGAACCGCGCCGGCGATCGCAAGGTGTGGCTGACCGAGGAAGGGAACCGCGCGGAGATTCTGGACTAGGGGGACGACGAGGGGCCTCCGGCGGCCGGGGGCTCGCCCCCGGACCCCGCTGGTTGGCCTGTCCTCCGCGACACAGAGTG
>DATLBM010000281.1:0-3684 GCA_035526885.1 Thermoanaerobaculia bacterium
AGTCTTCGAGGAGACCAGGCGCCGCGGAGTGCTCATCGGCAAGGGGGGACTGCACGGCAACGTGATTCGCCTCGGCCCGCCGCTCATCGCGTCGAAGTCGGACATCGATGAGCTGGTGAGCGCGCTGGACGCGGCCTTCGCGACGGTTTGAGTGTCATCCCGAGCGAAGTCGAGGGACCCCCTACGCTATGGGAAGCGCGCTCCGAAGTAGGGGGTCCCTCGACTTCGCTCGGGATGACACGTAGGGTCTACCGCGCCACGCACTCGATCTCGAGCAGCAGGTCCTTCCTGCAGATGTCCGCCTCGAGATAGAGATTGACCGGAAACACGTCCGCCAGGCGCGCCGCGATGCGCGCGTAGTCGCTCGCGTGCCGCACGTACGTTTTCGCGGCGATCACGGAAGACAGCGAGCGTCCCGTCCGTGCGAGGACCACTTCGATGTTGCGCAGCGTCTCGTCGAGTTGCGCGTCGACGTCGCCCGCGTGCACGGTCTGGTGTCCGACGACGCTGGACGTGCCGGAGACGAACACCGTGTCGCGCCATACCGTCGCGCGCGAGAACGACGGCGATTTCGGTCCGTACTGCGGCGGATAGTCGTACGCCGCGACCTGCCGCGGGTTCTCCACCTGCACGCCCGCCTCGTTCGACGCCAGAAAGTACGTGATCAATCCGCGGCCCGGCACGCCCACCGCGCTGGCGGAAGGCAGGTCGACGTCGTGGTGGTAGCCGGCGTCGACGAACGCGTCGTGCCGTCCGGCGCAGAAGAGCTGGTAGCGCTCGCGCTCCTCGATCTCGTTGATGCCGCCGACGAAGTTCCACATCCGCAGAAAGTACGGATGTCCGGACGCGCGCACGTGCGCGATGAGCCGCGCGTAGTGGTCGCGGCTCAGCTCATCGAGCGGCTTCGTTTCATCGGCCGACACCGCGCCGAACAGCAAGCCGTTGGAACGCCACACCTCGATCAGCGGCTCCGGTCCGAGCTGCCGCGACGGCACGAACACCGCGCCCGGCACAGCCTGGCCGAAGGCCACGACGTGTCCGTGCGCCGCGCCGTTCGGGCGGACGTACGCCACGTCAAAAGCGGAAATTGGTCGAGAGATTGAAGACGACATCGACAGGTACGCCGTTCAACGTTCCGGGCGTGAAGGTCCATTTCGACAGCGCCTCGAGCAGGGCGCGATTGAGCTCGGGATAGATGGTCTGCTGCACCAGCCGCAGGTCGCGCACGCAACCTTCCGACGTGATCGTAGCCTCGGCCACGACGGAAAACTGGCCGCCGCCTTTCCGCAACACGCTCGGCGGCACCCGGGGCTCGACGCGGCGGAGCACCTTCGGCGCGGTGGGCGTTCCGCCCGAGAGCGGCGGCACGGTGTTGGTCACGGCGGCTTCGTCGAAGCACGGCCGCGCCTGGGCGGAGCGGAACACGAGCAGCGGCGTGCTTGCGGCCGGTCCGGGATCCGCCAGCACGAGCCGCGCGATCGTCCGGAAAGCCTCGGTGCATGCGCGGTCCGCGTAGACGCCTTTCGCGTCGACGTCCTGCACGCGGCCGAACGCGTCGCGCGTGATGTTGGCGACGCCGACCCAATCGGACTTGCATCGCGTGGCGCGAATGATGGCGTCGCCGAGGCCGCGGGGGAGGACGAAGGGGACGGCGAACTCGGGAGGCTTGACCGGCGTGTTGATGCCCGGCATCTCGCGTTGCGCCTGCTTCGACAGCGAGAACGCCGGGAACGGCGTGGCGCGGAGGTGCTCGCGATACGGCGCAACGTCGCGCGACGTGCGCTCGAGCGCGCCCGCGAACGCGACGTCGATCGACGCCGGGAACCGCGCGAGCTGCTTCGACGCAAAGTCGACGTCGTCGTTGCTGCCGAGGATGACGATCGCGCGGACGAGCTCCCGCGCGGTCGCGGCGTTCGACTCCGCGGCGAGCTGCTCGCGCAGCGCGGGGACGATGGCCACGCCGCGCACCAACGCCACGCGGGCGGCGGCGGCGCGCGTGAGCGCGTCGGCGGAGGACACCGCCTTCGCGAGCGCCGCGGCGTCGATGGTCAAGTCGTTGACCATTCGCGCGATGGTGGGCGCGTCCTGCGCGTGCACGCCGGCGGCGAGCAGGATCGACAGCACGACGGCGAGGCGGGTCATGCCTTCATTCTCGCACTTTACCGATGGGCATATCGTTGCGGCACCACTCGCCCCAGCTGCCGACGTACAGCGACGCGCCGGAAAGGCCGGCCATTTCCAAAGCCAGGAGCGTGTGACACGCGGTGACGCCCGAACCGCAGTGCACGATGAGGCGCTCGGGCGGGACGTCGCCGAGGAGCTCGCCGTACATCGTGCGCAACTGCTCGGGGGACTTGTTGAGGTTCTCGGTGTACGCCAGATTCACGGCGCCCGGGATGTGGCCGGCGATCGGGTCGATCGGCTCCGTGTCGCCGCGGAAGCGCTCGCGGCTGCGCACGTCGAGCACGCGCCAGCCGGGGTCGTTGCGGTGGGCGTCGACGAAGGACATGTCGACGGTGGGAAGGCCCCACGCATTCTGTGAAGATGGACGGGCTGAAGCCCGTCCTACGTTCTCCACCTCGACGTCGTGAATGCCGATCGCGTTCAGCATCCACCACGCACGTGCCGCGGCGTTCGCACCGTTCTGATCGTCGTACACGAGCACGTGCGTCTCCGGCGTGATGCCCCACTCCGCGACTTGCCTGCGCCACTGATCGATGGGCGGCAGCGGGTGGCGGCCGCCGCGAGCGGGATCGCGCGGCGACGCCAGCTTCGTCTCCGGATCGGCGTGAATCGCGCCCTGGCGATGACCCGCTTCGTACGCGGCGCGCGGACGGGCGTCGAGAATCACGGTGTTCATGCATAGAATCTTCGCATGCGAACTGTGATTCGGAATGGCCGCATCGTCACCGCCGTCGACGACTACAACGCCGATCTGCTCATCGAGGACGGCACCATCGCCATGATCGCGAAGTCGATCGACGCCGACGCGGACAAAGTGATCGACGCGAAAGGCCGCCTGGTGATCCCCGGCGGCATCGATCCGCACACGCACATGCAACTGCCGTTCGGCGGCACGGAAGCCTCCGACGACTTCGAGACCGGCACCGTCGCCGCGGCACACGGCGGCACGACGACCATCATCGACTTCGCCGTGCAGTCGAAAGGGATGTCGCTCCAGGAAGCCGTCGATGTGTGGCACGGCAAGGCGGACGGCAAAACGTGCATCGACTATGGCTTCCATCTGATCTGCACCGATCTCCCCGATCTGCGCCTGGCCGAGATGAAGTCGCTGATCGATCAGGGCGTGTCGAGCTTCAAACTGTTCATGGCCTATCCCGGCGTCTTCCTCGTCGACGACGGCACGATCTACAAGGCCATGCAGACCGCGGGCGAGCACGGCGGCTTGATCTGCATGCACGCCGAGAACGGCATCGTCATCAACGAACTCATCAAGCGCGCGCTTGCCGAAGGCAGACCCGCGCCGAAGTATCACGCGCTCACGCGTCCGACCATAGCAGAGGCGGAGGGCGTCCACCGCGCGATAGCGATTGCCGAGATGGCCGAATCGCCCGTCTATATAGTGCATCTTTCCTGCACGGACGCGCTCAACCAGGTGCGCGAGGCGCGCGACCGCGGAATCCCCGCGTTCGCGGAGACGTGCCCGCAATATCTTTTCCTTTC
>DATLBM010000282.1:0-2829 GCA_035526885.1 Thermoanaerobaculia bacterium
CGACGTCCTCGATCTCGCCGCCGCTCCCGGCGGCAAGACCATCTACATGGAGCACCACGGCGCGCGCGTGATCTCGAACGACGTCTCCATCGCGCGACTGCGTCCGCTCGCGGGACGCAACACGCGAATCACCGTCAGCGATGGACGCCGGCCGCCGTTCCGCCGCAAGTTCGACGTCGTCCTGCTCGACGCGCCGTGCAGCGCGACGGGCACGCTTCGCAAGAATCCCGAGCTGAAGTGGCGTTTGCGCGAAGAAGAGCTCGCCCAGTTCGCGAAATTGCAGCGCGAGCTGCTCGCCAGCGCGCTGACGCTCGCGTCAAAGTACGTCGTCTACTCCACGTGCTCGCTCGAGCCGGAGGAGAACGACGAGATCGTGGTGGCGCACGAAGACATCACGCCGTTCGTTCCCGAGGGGGCGAAACGGTGGGTGGACGGGGGCGTGTTGCGGCTCACGCCCGAGTCGGGGGCTGACGGATTCACCGCGTTCGTGCTAAATGCGGCGGCGCATGCCGCGTGACCTGCCCATCGGCAACGGGACCATTCTCGTCGCCTTCGATTCGCAGTATCGGCTCGCCGACTTCTACTACCCGCGCGTGGGCATGGAGAACCAGGTCGGCGCGAAGTTCCGTTTGGGCATCTTCTGCGACGGCGCGCTGCACGCCACCGACTCGGATGCGTGGCACCGCACGCTCGATTACCTGCGCGACACGCTCGTCACGGACGTCTCGCTGCGCAACGACGCCATCGGCATCCGCATGCGCTGCTATGACGCCGTCGATCCCGATTCCAACGTCTATCTGCGCAAGATCGTCGTGCGCAACATGCGCGACGACGCGCGCGACGTGAAGCTGTTCCTGCACCAGGACTTCGCGCTGTACGGCAACTCGGTCGGCGACACGGTCTACTTCGACCCGCGCGCGAGCGCGCTGATGCAGTACAAGTCGCGCCGCTACCTGTTGATCAACACGGACCACGGCATCCCCGAGTACGCCTGCGGCCGCAGCGCCACCCTCGGCGCCGGAGGCACCTGGCGCGATGCGGAAGACGGAGAGCTGTCGATGAGCGCGATCGCGCAGGGCGCGGTCGATGCGACGATCGGCGTGCCGCTGCATCTCGACGCGAACGGCTCGGCGACGGTGCTGTACTGGATCTGCGTGGGCAAATCGGACGCGGAAGTGCGCGGCCTCGACGCCATGGTGCGCGACGAGGGCGCCGCACACGTCCTCGCCCGCACCGGCGCGCACTGGTACACGTGGGTGAACAAGACCGGCGACGACCTGTCGTCGCTCCCCGACGAGATCATCGATCTGTATCGCCGCTCGCTGCTCGTCGTGGCCACGCAATGCGATCGCGGCGGCGCGGTGCTCGCGGCGAACGACTCCGACATCCAGTGGGGCCACAACGATCACTACTCGTACGTGTGGATGCGCGACGCCTCATTCGTATGCGACGCGATGGGACGCGCCGGCTTTCCCGAGATCGGCACGCGCTTCCTGCATTTCGCGAACGACGTCATCCGCAACGAAGGCTACTTCCTCCACAAGTACAACCCGGACGGCTCGCCCGCGCCGCTGTGGCATCCGTGGATTCGCGACGGCAAGGCCCAGTTGCCGATTCAGGAGGACGAGACCGCGCTCGTGACGTGGCTCGTGGGGCGGCACTGGTCGCGCACGCGCGACCTCGACACGTTGCGCGCCGTCTATCCGCGCCTCGTCGTCGCGGCCGCGGATTTCATGGAGAGCTATCGCGATCGCGAGACCGGCCTGCCGCTCCCGAGCTTCGATCTGTGGGAGGAGCGTCAGGGCGTTTTCACGTTCACGTGCGCGGCGGTGTGGGCGGGACTGACGGCCGCCGCGGAACTGGCGAATCTGTTCAACGAACAGGAACGTCGCGCGACGTGGTCGAAGGCGGCGGATGAAGTGCGCGACGCGATGCGCACGCATCTCTGGCTCGAGAGCGAAAGCCGCTTCGCGCGCGGCATCGTCGACGGCGCGCTGGATCGCACCGTCGATGCCTCCACCTTCGCTGCGTTTCACCTCGGCGTCTTTCCCGCGGAGAGCGCTCTCGTCGACGGAACGATGCGCGCCATCCGCGAGCATCTCGCGGTGCAGACCGACGTCGGCGGCGTGGCCCGCTACGAGAACGATGCGTATCACCGCATCTCGGCCGAGTCGGATCGCGTTCCCGGAAATCCCTGGATCCTGTGCATGCTCTGGCTGGCCGAGCACGACGTTGCGGCCACGGGTTCCGAAGGCGTGCAGGCCGCGCTCGACCGCGTCAGCTGGGCGCGCGCGAAGGCGACGGAGTCGATGATCCTCCCCGAACAGGTCGACCCGTACGACGGCCAGCATCTCTCCGTGGCGCCGCTGACGTGGAGTCACGCTCAGGTCGTGTCGGTCGTGCAGGCGTGCCTCGACGCGCGGCGCCGCTGACACGCGTTGACATTCAGAAATACGCACCCTAGATTGCAGTGCGCTGATCCCCGCACAACTCGAGGAGGAATGGATGGCAGGCAAGAGTGACGTGATCAATGCCATCGCCGAGCAGGCCGGCATTTCCAAGAAAGAAGCCGCCGCGGCTTTCGACGCTTTCGTGAACTACATCTCCGACACCTGTCAGAGCGGCGACCGTTGCGCCGTCCCGGGCCTCGGCAGTTTCTCCGTCACCGAGCGCAAGGCCCGCGAAGGCCGCAACCCGCGCACGAAGGAAACGATCACCATCCCCGCATCGAAGAACGTGCGCTTCAAGGCCGGCAAGGATTTACGCGATCTGCTGAACACGCCGAAGCGGGGCAAGGCGAAGAAGTAGCGTTTCGTTGCCGTGTTGCCG
>DATLBM010000283.1:0-7922 GCA_035526885.1 Thermoanaerobaculia bacterium
ATCGCCGCCGGACGCAGCAAATCGAGCGGCTGTGCCGCGTAGACCAGCGGCGCCACACCGTGCTCGGCCAGAGTGCGCACGTCCTCGTCCGACAGTTGGGGCCACTGCGCCCGCTCCCCGCGCAGAGCAGCTTTCAGCGGCTCGACGAGACGCGTCGGAATCGGCTGTACCTGAAAGGCTTCCACGTGGCGTTTCCCGGCAGGGCGTTTGCTCTTAGAGACAGCGAAGGAAGATCGATGTCACTGACCACACTCATTCTCGTAGGACTGGCGCTCATCGTGGCGATCGCCGTCGCCGTCGGCCTGGCTTACCTGCCGATGCGCCTGCTCATGGGGCGCATGGCCGCCAACATCACCACGTTCATCCAGCGCCAGCGCGACCGCCGCCGCGTCGAGCGCGGCACGCCCGACCGGCGCCACACCTAGCCGGCCCGGCCGGCAGCGCTTGTTGGCCCAGCCAGGCCGCACGCCTGTCGCACGAAACGCACCTAAAGAGCCTTCTCGATCGCCGCCTTCAGCTCCGGGTCGTTCTCGAAGATCGCCCCGATTTTCTTGTACAGAATCCTGCCGTCGCGGCCGATGAGCACGGACGTCGGCAGCACCGACGCCTCCAGGATGTTCGACAGCTTCTCCTCCGAGTCGTGGACGATCGGATAGGTCATCTTGTGCTCGGCGACGAAGTCGCGCACCGGCTTGGTGTCGCCCTGATCGACGCTCACGCCGACCACTTCGAACCCGCGCGAGGCGTACTGGTTGTGCATGCGCTGCAGCTCGGGGATCTCGAAGACGCAGGGAGGACACCACGTGGCCCAGAGGTTCAGCAGCACGACCTTGTCGCGATGCGCGGCCAGATCGAACTTCGTGCCGTCGAGGTTCGTCGACTCGTAAGCGGGCATCATGGCGCCGGCCTCGGTCGCGGGGGCACTGGCCGTCGTGGCGGCAGTGGTCGTTGTCGCCGACGTCGATGTCTGCTGCTGCGGCGCGGCCTTTTTCTCCCCACCCTTGCATCCGCCAAACACCACGGCGAGCCCGGCAACCAGCAACCAGCAACGCTTCATCGCAATCCCTCGACCACCTGAAAGTGCACGCCGTCTTCCGCGGTCCACACGACGCCCACATTCTCTTTCGAAACGGCGAGGCGCGGGAAGCCGTTCGCGGCAGCGATGCGCACCGGCACGCCCATCGTTCCTTTGCGCGACACGCGACGCGCGTGCAGCGCGCCGTCGGCCATGTACGTGACGATCACGTTGTCGTCATCGATGAAGGCCACGTCCACGCGGCCGTTCGTTTTGTCCGAGGTGACGCGCACCGGCTTGGAGAAGTTCGCGCCGGCATCCTCGGAGAACGCCACCTGCACGCGCGGATCGTTCTGCGCGCCGGTGAACCACGCCGCCGCCACGCGCTTGCCGCGCGCGTCGAGCTGCGGACCATTCACCGGACAGCCTTTGATTTCCCAGCCGTCCGCGTGCAGCGTCTTCGGCTGCGTCCACCCGGTGGAGGTGCGGCGCACGATGGAGATGTCGCGCACTTCGAAGTTCGAGCGATCGCGATACGCCACCACCGCCCCGGCGCTGGTCATCACCGCGGCGGTCTGGCAGCAGTCGCACACGCGCGCGTCCAGAAACGCGTGCGGCGCGCGCAACTGCATGTCGCCCTTGCCTTCCTCGCCGTTCGGCAATCCGCGTCCGTCGAGAAAGACCGCCGCATCGGATCCCGGCAGCAGCGACACGAAGCCGAACTCCGAGACCACGTTCGGATGCGGCGCCGGCGCTTCCTTCCACGTCGCGCCGCCGTCGGCGGACTCGGCGAGATGGATCATCGCGCCGTGCGCGCCGTTCTTCGTCTGCCATGCGGCGCGCATGACCTTCCCGTCCCTGAGGATCGACGGAAAGCTGGCCGGACTGGCCGACGCGTTCCTGGCGATCGTCTTCGTGTTCGAGACCTTGTCGCCCTGGATGCGCGACATCTGAAACGCGCCGTCGGCGACGTAGCTGACGTAGAAGCCGCCCGCGCCGTCGCCGATGATGAACGGGGCCTTCGCTTTGGGAATGACTGCGGTGACGAGGAGGAGCAGTGCGATCTTCATGGAAATGAAAAGCCCCGCGGTTTCGCGCGGGGCGTTGGATGTCGTTCGTACGAGGGTTACTTCTTCTCGTCCTCGGGCTTGCCCTTCTTGATGATCTCGGGCTCGGCCGTCGCAGCCACGGTCTCCGCGGTCGCCTCGGCCACTTCGGCGCGCGCAATCGTCACGCCGACCACCACGCGCTCCGGATCATCGAGAACCCTCGCCCCCTCGGGGAGCTTCAGGTCCTTGACGCGCAGGTAGTCGTGGGCGCCCAGCTCGGAGACGTCGACGTCGATCGAATCCGGGATCGCCGTCGGGAGGCACTCGATGTGAACCTCGCGCACCTGGAAGTCGAGCAGGCCGCCTTCCTTGACGCCGATGGCCGTGCCGACCGGGTGCACCGGAACGATGACCTTGATCATCTCGTCCATGACCACGCGGACGAAGTCGATGTGCTTCATCTTGCGCGAGATCGGATCGATGGTGATCTCCTTGATCATCGCGTGGCGCTGCTGATCGGTGCCTGCCATCTTGAGCAGGAAGACCGAGCGGACGCCGTGCTCGCTCTTGGTCACGAGCTCCGAGATCGCCTTGCGATCGACCGTGATCGCAACCGGATCCTTGTGGCCGCCGTAAACGACCGCCGGGACTTTCCCGTCGCGGCGCAGCTTCTTCGCCTGCTCTTTGCCTGTGCTTTCGCGGCGAGTTACTTCGAGTGAGACCTCAGCCATGATGACTCCTGGAATTTAGTTCGACACGCGGCTAACTGATTGAAAAGGGGCGATATTCCCGGCGCTTCGCGGTTGCCGGTCGCCGGTTGCCGGTTGTTCGGTAGTGACGGCCGCGCTTGTGGGATCGAACGCCGAGTTTTGGAAACGGTACGGTGCGTTCCCCGGTACCGCACGTGGGTTTTCGAAAGCAAAGTTGCGTTCCGCGGAACGCTCGCGTGGGTTGCCGGAACGCTCGTTGGGTTGCCGGAACGCTCGTTGGGTTTCCGAAAACGCACCGCGCGTCTCCCAAAACGCACCGTTGCTTTCCGAAAACGCACGGCGCGTGTCCCGAAACGCACTCGCCGGTTCCCGAACGCGACGGCTGGTCCCACAAGCGCGATCGTCACAACCGACAAACCGGCAACCGGCAACCGGCAACCACCAACTACATCTCAAACAGACTCGACACCGAATCCTCCGAGTGAATCCTCTTGATGGCCTCCGCCAAGAGCGGCGCGATCGACAGAGTCTTCAGCTTCGGGCAGTCCGCTTCCTTTTCCTCGGTGGGGATGGTGTTCGTGGTGATGACCTGCGCGAGGTCCGAGTTGTTGATGCGCTGCACCGCCGGGCCGGACAGCACCGCGTGCGTGCACGCCGCCGAGATCGAGCGCGCGCCCTGCTCCTTGAGCGCCGCCACCGAGTGAATGAGCGTGCCCGCCGTGTCGATGATGTCGTCGACGATGAACACGTTCCGCCCCTCCACCTCGCCGATGATGTTCATCACCTCGGTCTGGTTCTTCGCGAAACGGCGTTTGTCGATGATGGCCAGCGAGGCGCCGAGGCGCTTGGCGTAGGCGCGGGCTCGCTCCACGCCGCCGGCGTCGGGCGAGACGATGGTCAGGTCGTCGAGCTGCAGGCGCGTGAGATGTCCGACGATCACCGGCGCGGCGAAGAGGTGATCGACGGGGATGTTGAAGAAGCCCTGGATCTGCGCGGCGTGCAGATCGATCGTGAGCACGCGATCGGCGCCGGCGGTGCTGATCAGATCCGCCGCCAGCTTCGCCGTGATCGGCACGCGCGGCTTGTCTTTGCGGTCCTGGCGCGCGTAGCCGTAGTACGGCAGCACCGCGGTCACGCGTTTCGCCGACGAGCGCTTGAACGCGTCCAGCATGATCAGCAGCTCCATCAGGTGATCGTTGACCGATGGAGGACAGGTCGGCTGGATGACGAAGACGTCCGCGCCGCGCACGTTCTCGTCGATCTGCACATAGTGCTCGCCGTCCGAGAAACTGTAGAGCGTCACGTGTCCGGGATCGACGGACAGGTACGAACAGATCTCGCGCGTGAGGGATTCGTGGGATCGACCGGAAAAGACTTTGAGGTCCCGCAAAGCGGCGGTGATTATAGTCTGAAGGTTGCGATGTCCACGCTCGTTGAAGCGCTGCTGCAAACGGTCGGCGATCCGCTCTGGGTCGTGTCGCCGGAGCTGACCGTGACGCGCTTCAACGCGCCCTTCGCCGCGCTGCGCAACCAGGGCTTCGATCCGCGCGATGCGTGGTGGCTCGACCTCGCCCGCCGCGCGCTGGCGGGCCGCGACGTCAGCGCCGACGCGCGCATCGTCGCCGACGGCGTGGAGCGCACATTCCGCGTGACCGGCACGCCGGCCGGCAGCGACGGCGCGGTGTTTCTCGCGCGCGACGTCACGGACGTCAGCCGCGGCGAGCGCGAAGACCGTCTCGAGCTCGCCGTCACCCGCATCTTCGCCGCCGACACGACGCTGCAGGAGGCGCTCGACGACGTCCTGGAGTTCATCTGCGAAAGCGATGAATGGGACTGCGCCGTGATCTGGCTGGTCGACGCGAAGGGGACGACGCTCGATCCGATCGCGGTCTGGTCGAAGCGCGGCGTCAACGCCACGAAGTTCCACCGGCGCGTCCGTGAGCTGCGTTTCGCCCGCGGCCGCGGCATCCCGGGACGCGCGTGGCTGCGCGACGAAGTGGTGTGGGTGGCGGACCTCCTCGACGAGACGGGGATCATGCGCGGCGAGGCGGCGGCCAGCGCGGGACTGCACGGCGCGGTGGCCGTCCCGCTGCGCGAGACGGATCGCGTCGTCGGCGTGCTGGAAGTCTTCGCGCGCACGGTGCGTCCGACGAGCGAGCAGCGCCGCCGCGCCCTCTCCCGCGCCGGCGCCTCCCTCGGCTATCTCATCGTGCGACGCCAGCTCCAGGAGCTCATCGAGCGCAAAGGCCAGGAGTGGACGCTCACCTTCGACGCCATCGAGCTGCCGGTCTTCATCACGCGCCTGGACGGCACCATCGCGCGCGTCAATCGCGCAGCGCGCGAATTCGCCGGCGCCAACGCCTTCCTCGATCTCCTCGGCCGCCCCATTCGTCTCGCCGAGCGCGAGCCGTGGATCACGCTCGGCGACGTCGTCACCGCCGTGCGCGACAGCCGCACGCCGTGCACGGCGCAGGTCTCGATCGTCGACGCGCACTGGGATCTCACGGCCAGCTGGTATCGCTCGGCGTCCGACGAGGAAGAGCGCGTGATCGTGGCCATGCGCGATACGACCGAGGTGACGCGGCTGCAGGAGTCGGTGCGGCGGGGCGAGCAGCTGGCGGCGCTGGGCGAGCTCGTGGCCGGCGTCGCGCATGAAGTGCGCAATCCGATCTTCGGCATGGGCCTGACCGTCGACGCGCTGCAGGAGATGCTCAGCGCGGCGTCACCCGAGGTGATGGAGCTGTTCGGGATTTTGCGGGCGTGGCTGGACCGCCTCAATCGCCTGATGGAGAACCTCCTCGAGTACGGCAAGACCTGGACGCTCGATCTGCGCGAAGGCACGATCGACAGCGTCGTGCAGTCGGTGCTCGATGGCTGCCGGCAGATCGCGGCGAAGTCGTCGGTCAGCATCGACGCCGAAGTCGCGCCGTCCCTGCCGATGCTCATGGACTCCACTCGACTCTCGCACGCGTTCGAGAATCTGATCCACAACGCCATCCAGCACTCGCGGCCCGGGCAGACCGTGACGCTGCGCGTGCGCGCGTGCGATGCATCGACGATCGAATGCGAAGTGCGCGACGAAGGTCCGGGCTTCGATCCGATCGATCTGCCGCGCATCTTTCAACCATTCTTCACGCGGCGCCGCGGCGGCACGGGCCTGGGGCTATCGATCGTGCAACGCATCGTCGACGAGCATGGCGGCACGGTCGCTGCAGCAAACGAACGGAACGGCGGCGCCATCCTCACCATGCGCTTTCCGGTCTATCGAAGGAGCAGTCATGCGGAGTGACGTGGCGCGGCGCGACGAACGGATCCTCATCGTCGATGACGAAGAGCTGATCGTGATGGCCATGCGCCGCTATTTCGAGGGACTCGGATACACCATCGACTCCGCGTACGAACTGGAAGAGGCGCAGGCGCTGCTCGCCAACCGCCGCTACGACCTCGTCATCGCCGATCTGCGCCTGACCGGCATCGGCGGCGTGGAGGGACTGCAGATCGTCGCGGACATCCACCAGCGCTGCGCCGACACGCGCGTGATTTTGCTCAGTGCTTATGGAACTCCGGAAATCGAGCGGGAGTCGTACAATCGCGGCGCCGACGCATTCCTGCACAAGCCGAAGTCGATGATGGAGATCGCGAACGTAGCGGTGAACCTGCTGGACCAGCGATGACCGAGTCCGCGCTCAATCGCATCCTGCAGCCGGGCGCCATCACGCCGGTGTACCAGCCCATCTTCCGCGTGAACGGCGGGCCGCCGGTGGTGGAAGGCGTGGAGTGCCTCTCGCGCGGACCGCGCGGCACGAACTTCGAGAACGCGGACGTGCTCTTCGAATACGTGCGGCTCAAACGCGAAGAGTCGCTGGTGGATCGCGCGTGCATCGCCGCCGCCTTCCGCGGCGCCTCCTCCCTCCCCGCCTCGCTCCGCCTCGGCGTCAACGTGCACGCCTCGACGCTGGGCCGCGATCACGGTTTCATCTCTTTTCTGGAAAGCACGGCCGCCGCGACTGGCATCGATCTCCACCGCGTGGTCATCGAAATCGTCGAGCACGCGCCGCCCTGGGACGGCATCAGCTTCCAGTCGACGCTGGAACAGCTGCGCCAGATCGGCACGTCGATCGCGCTCGACGACGTCGGCCTCGGCCAGTCGAACTTCAAGATGATCCTCGACGTGCGCCCGGACTACCTGAAGCTGGACCGCTACTTCGTGGAAAACTGCACCAACGACCGCCATCGGCGCGCCGTCATCTCTGCGCTGCGCACCCTGGCGCGCGACTTCGAAGCGGAGATCGTCGCGGAAGGCGTACAGAACGACGCCGACTCGGCGACGCTGCAAGGCCTCGGCATCTCGCTCATGCAGGGCTTCCTCCTGGCGGAGCCGTTGTCGGTGGACGCGGCGCGCGACTTCTGCGCGGCGTAAAAATCATGAGCAAGGTATTCGTCAACATCGGACTCAGCCTCGATGGCTACATGGCACCGGAAGGAATGACCATGGAGCATTGGGACGAGCCTGGGTACAAGAACTGGGGCGCTCAGTGGGGCGCGCTCATGGGCTGGGCCCTCAGTCAACAGTACATGCGCGAGAAGCTCGGGTTCGGACCAGGGGGCGAGACCGGCCCGGTCAATGACCTGCTTCGCAGCACCACGGAGCGCATCGGCGCCAACATCATGGGCAAGCGAATGTTCGACCAGGGCGAGCGCGCCTGGCCGGAGGAGGCTCCGTTTCATACACCGGTTTACGTTCTTACCCATCAGCAACGCGAGCCCTGGGTGCGCCCCGGCGGGACGACCTTTTCCTTCATCAATGACGGGCCGGAACGCGCTTTGGAGCTGGCTCGCGAATCCGCAGGCAATCGTGACATTCGTATCGCCGGTGGAGCGGATGTGATCCAGCAATACCTGAACCTCGGTGTCGTCGACGAGTTGGAAATCGCCCTGACACCCGTGCTGTTCGGCGCCGGGCGGCGTCTGTTCGAGAATTTGCGCGAGCCCGGACCGCAGTTTCGCATCGACAGGGTTCTTGATAGTCCAGCCGCCACACACTTGCGCTATGTGCGTCGGTGAGGGCGGCCAACTCTCGCTGTTCGCTTCGCGGTAATTTTCTACCGCGATCGCGACTGTCCAAAAGGAGTCGTTGCCTTGCGCTTG
>DATLBM010000284.1:0-3264 GCA_035526885.1 Thermoanaerobaculia bacterium
GTTTTCGGCTTCGTCGAAGCGCACGATGTCCTCGATCGCGAGGCCCGCATTGCGCGCGAACTCGCTGCATGGCGCGTCGGCGCGGACGACGCTCTCGCGCCAGATCTTGAGATCGGTCGCGAACGCGGTCCGGCCGCCCTGGATCCAATGCAGCGCGAAGCGCGAGGGGAGCGGCTGCCGCGCGTCGAGGCGCGGCGCGTCCGCGGACTGATATCGCGAATAGAACGTGCGCGGAAACGCGGCGTCGCGAACGGCGCGAATGTGCACCAGCGACGCTGCCTGCGCGTCCCCGCCGCTGACCTGTTCGTAATCGCCGGTGAGGACGTTGTCGTAGCGCAGATCGCGCGTCCAGTACTCGCGCTGCTCTACGTTCGCCGCGCTGCACGAGCCGACGACGTCGATCGTCGCGTAGCCGATCGCGCGCGCGTGCACGGCGCCGGCCCCGCTGCACGCATCATCGGCTCCGCCCGTGGTGAAGATCGAGCGGATGCGCCGCAGAAGATCGTCGGTCAAAGGAGCGGCATCGCACGTCGAAAGATCGCCGTTCGGAACCGAGTACTTTCCGCGCGCCTTCGCCGGCTCGGCCAGGCGTCCCAGCGCGAGCACGTCGAAGACGCTGATCGTGGTCATGTCGTAGCCGGTGAGCGGCACGTTGAAGCCGAGCACGGGATACGCGCGGTCGGTCCACAGCGTGACGTGCGCGACGCGATCCGCGTTCGTCACGTTCACGATCGTGAAGCGCGTGTCGGCGACCGTGCGATCGGCGAGATCGACCTCGAAGTAGGGGAGGAGGAGCGTCGCCGCGGGAAGCATTGCGATGTCGCAGCTCGACTCGTTGTCGCGCGTCGGTGCCGCGCGGAGAGAAAGGGCGAGGAAGGGGAGGAGGAGCAGCAGCCGTTGTGGGCGCATGAAGTTATTTTGTCAAAAAACGCAGCGCGCGCTTCAACAAAGGCGAGAACTCCGCCTCCGCTCCCAGCTCCTGGCGCGCTTTGTCCAGCGCGATCTCCGCGTCCTTCGGGCGATAGCCGAGGTTGACGAGGGCGGACTGGACGTCATCGTCGACGCTCATGCGCGTCGGCGCCGCGGGTGTGCTCGACGGCGCTGCGCCGACCACCAGCTTGTCGCGCAGCTCCAGGCAGATGCGCTCCGCCGTCTTCTTGCCCACACCGGGGATCGATGACAACTTCCGCGCATCCTGCCGCGCGATGGCGTCCGCGAGATCGTGCGGATCGATGCCCGAGAGGATCTTCTGCGCCAGCGTCGGGCCGATGCCGGAGATGGAGATCAGCTTCTCGAAAGCGAACTTCTCCTCGGCGCTGGCGAAGCCGTACAGCGACAGCGCGTCCTCGCGCACGTGCGTGTAGATTTCCAGCGCGACGTCGCGCTGTCCCTCCAGCCGGTAGTAGGTGGAGACGGAGATGTGCACCTCGTAGCCGACGCCCGCGCAGACGACCAGCGCGCGCGTGGCATCGAGCTGCTTCAGAGTCCCTTCGAGGTAGCCGATCATTTCCGGCGCCACCGCACGCCGCCCGGCGTGTCCTCGAGCAGGATTCCCTTGGACAGCAGCAGGTCGCGGATGCGATCGCTCTCCGCGAAGTCCCGCGCCTTGCGCGCGGCCTTGCGCTGCTCGATCAGCGACTCCACTTCCGCATCGATCGACTGCTCGACCTCGGGGAAGATATCCAGCACCGGATCGATCTTGCGCAGCGCGGCGCGCATCCCCTCCGCGTCGCCCGCGGAGATGCGGCCTTCATCGATGGCGGTGTTGCCGTCGCGGATGAACGTGAAGAGCGCGCCGAGGGCGCCGGCGGTGTTGAGATCGTCGTCCATCGCTTCCTGAAACTCGCCGAGGAGACGGCCGATGAGGGCGTCGCCGCCTTCGTCGGCGTGCGCGGCGTCGCGCGGTTCCGAGCGCGCCACTTCGTCGAGGCGCAGCCGGAAGGACTCGATGCGCGCCAGCGCGTTCTTCGCGTCGTCGAGCGATTGCGTGGTGAAGTTCAGCTTCGTGCGGTGCGGCACGGACAGCAGCGCATACCGCAGCGCGATGGGCGAATAGCCCATCTCCTCGACCTCGGCCAGGGTGTAGATGTTGCCCAGCGACTTGGACATCTTCTGCTGATCGATGTTGAGGTGCTCGCCGTGCACCCAGAAGCGGACGAATGGCTTTCCGCTCGCGCCTTCGCTCTGCGCGATCTCGTTCTCGTGGTGCGGGAAGATCAGGTCCACGGCGCCGGTGTGGATGTCGAAGGTGTCGCCGAGGAGGTGCGTGGACATGGCGGAGCACTCGAGGTGCCATCCGGGGCGGCCTTCGCCGATGGCCGTCGGCCACGACGGCTCGCCTTCCTTCTTCGCCTTCCAGAGCACGAAGTCGCGCGCGGACTCCTTCTCGTACTCGTCGGACTCGATGCGCGAGAACTCGCTGGTGGCGTCGATCTCGACACGGGACAGCTTGCCGTAGCCGGGCAGCGTGGACACGCGAAAGTACGTCGAGCCGTCGGCCGTGTAGGTGTGTCCCCGCTCGGTCAACCTGTTGACCAATGCCACCATGTGGTCGATGTACTCGGTGGCGCGCGGATAGGAACTGGCGCGGCGGATGCGCAGGCGCTGCAGGGAGTCGTGAAAGGCCGCGATGTAGGGCTCGACGTAGGTACGGATGTCCTGTCCCGCCGCCGTGGCGTTGCGGATGATCTTGTCCTCGACGTCGGTGATGTTCATGACCTGCGTCACGCGCAGACCGCGATACTCGAGATAGCGGCAGAGCAGATCGCTCCACAGGAACGTGCGCAGGTTGCCGATGTGCGGGTTGTTGTAGACCGTCGGACCGCACGAGTAGACCCGCGCCTCTCCCGGGACGATCGGGATGAACGGTTCTTTCTCGCGGGACAGCGTGTTGAAGAGCATCAGGTCCGACATGGCGGGGCGAGTATAGCGAGTCGAGCCGACGAGTCGACGAGCCGGGGAGCCGGGAGTCGTCGAGTCGTCGAGTCTTCAAGTCGTCGAGTCGTCGAGTCGTCGAGTCTCACAGTCTCATAGCCTCACAGTCTCATAGAGGCCGGTGCATGGTTCCCCTATGAGGCTATGAGGCTATGAGACTATGAGGCTTCTCGACGACTCGACGACTTGACGACTTGACGACTCGACGACTCGACGACTCGTAGACTCGTAGACTCGACGACCTCAGATGCCTCTCACCCGCACCGCTTTCGCCGCCCGCTTCGCCGGGCGCGCTCTCTTCGGCATGGTCCACCTCGGCCCGCTCCCGGG
>DATLBM010000285.1:0-2020 GCA_035526885.1 Thermoanaerobaculia bacterium
CCAGCTCCGCCACGACCACGAAGACGTTGGCGATCGTGGCGAGCGTCAGCTTCTCGGAGACGTGCGGATGCCGGTGATGGTGCGCGTGCGCCATCGCATCACCGCGTCGACTTGTCCACCTTCTTCGACTTCGCCGCCACCTGTTCCGCCATCGCCAGCCGCGTGTTCTTCAGCTTCGCCGCCAGCTCCACGTCCGCCGTGGCGATGATCTGCGCCGCGAGGATGCCCGCGTTGCGCGCACCGCCGATGGCCACCGTCGCCACGGGCATGCCCGGAGGCATCTGCACGATCGCGTACAACGCATCGACGCCGTTCAGCGCGCCGCTGGCGAGCGGCACTCCGATCACCGGCAGCGTCGTCAGCGACGCCACGACGCCCGGGAGATGCGCCGCCATCCCGGCGCCCGCGATCACCGCCGCCGCGCCATTGGCCTCGGCGTCAGTGACGATCTGCTTGGCGCGCTCGGGACTGCGATGCGCGGAAGCGACGGTGAACTCGTACGGTACGGCCAGCTCGTCCAGCGCTGTCGCGGCCTGCGACATCACTTCCGCGTCGGAGTCGCTGCCCATGATGATGAGAACCCACGGTTTGGTCATGGGCGCGAATGCTAGGAGGGGATAGCGTTCGGGTCAACCGCGCGGAACACGCCGGAGCTGCGCATCTCCAGCGCGCGGTAGCCGATGTCGCTGCGGTAGCGTGCGCCGTCGAACCGCACTTTCGGCGCCGCCTCGTACGCCTTCCCCAGCGCCTCGGACAGCGTCGCCGCGCGCGCACACACGCTGACCACGCGCCCGGCCTGATTCACGAAGCGCCCGTCGCGTTTCACGACGCCGGCGTGGAACACCACCACCGACGGATCGTCGATCGCGTCGAACGTGACTTCCTGTCCCTTCGCGAACTCGTCGGGATAGCCGTCGACCGCGACGACGATGCAGGCCGCCGCTTCCTTGATGAAGTTCAGCGACTTGATCTCGCCCAGCGAGCCGCGCGCGACGCGCAGGCAGATGTCCGCGAGGTCGTCCTCGAGCCGCAGCATCTGCACCTGCGTTTCCGGATCGCCGAAGCGGCAGTTGTACTCGAGCACCTTGATGCCTTTCGGCGTGAGCATCACGCCGGCGTAGAGCACGCCGGTGTACGGGCGGCCTTCCGCCTCCATGCCCTGCACGGTGGGGATGATCACGGACTTCATGATGTCCGCCGCGGCCTCGCCGCTCATCACGACGGCGGGCGAGTGCGCGCCCATGCCGCCCGTGTTCGGGCCCTGGTCGTTGTCGAACGCTTTCTTGTAATCCTTCGCGGGCGGCAGCGGCAGCGACTTCGTGCCGTCCGTGATGACGATGAACGAGACCTCTTCGCCGGTCAGGAACTCTTCGACCAGCAGGCGCGTCGACGCGGTGCCGAACTTCTTCTCTTCGAACACCATCTGCAGGTATTCGTCGGCCTCGCGCGCCGAGTGGACGATGACCACGCCTTTGCCGGCGGCGAGGCCGTCGACCTTCAGCACGCACGGGAAGCCCATCTGCTTGACGGCTTTCTTCGCCTCGTCGACCGAGTTGCACGCCACGGCGTCCGCCGTGGGGATGCCGTACTTGCGCATGAACTCTTTCGAGAAGACCTTCGACCCTTCGAGCTCGGCCGCGAGGCGCGTCGGCCCGAAAATCGGCAGGCCGCGCTTCTGAAACTCGTCGACGATGCCGATGGTCAGCGGAAGTTCAGGCCCGACGATGGTCAGGTCGATCTTCAGCTTCTCGGCGAAATCGGCAAGCTCGACGATGTCGGCGACGCCGATCGGAACGATGTCGGCGACCTGGGCGATGCCTGCATTTCCCGGCGCCGCGTAGACCTCGCGGACCAGCGGCGACTGTTTGAGCTTCCAGCAGAGAGCGTGCTCCCGAGCCCCCTGCCCCACGACCAGGATGCGCATGTGCACCTGATTGTAACAGCGCGTGTTAGCGGCAGCTCTCGGCCTTTTTGGGGGGAGGAGATTCAGAGTCTCATAGGTTCACAGTCTCATAGGGGC
>DATLBM010000286.1:0-2603 GCA_035526885.1 Thermoanaerobaculia bacterium
GTCTGCACGTCATCGACATCACCGATCCCGCGAAACCGCGCGTCGCGGCGCACGTGGACATCGAACACGCGCAGAGCGTCTACGTCGCGCGCACGTACGCGTACGTAGCGGCGGGCAAGAACGGCGTGGTCATCGTGGACATCGAAAAAGCCGAAAAACCGTTCATCGATCAGACCATCAAGGAAGATCTGCACGACGCGCACGACGTGAAGGTCGCCTCCACGAACGCCAGCGCGTACGCGTACGTTGCGGACGGCGAGGAAGGCTTGAAGATCTTCCAGCTCACCTCGCCGCAGTGGACGCCGGGCTACCAGGGATTCAGTCCGCGTCCGGTGCCGAAGCTGATCGCCACGCGCAAGCTGGAAGGTCCGGCGCTGGCGATCTCGAAGGGACTGGACCGCGACCGCGCCGTCGACGAGAGCGGCTACCAGGTCTCGGTCTTCAACCGCATCGGCGCGCGACCGATGACGCTCCAGGAGATGCAGCGGCTCTTCCTGCGCGACGGGAAACTCTACACAGTCAGCGAGACTCCGAACGAGGTGAAGAAATGAAGCGCGTCGCTCTGGTTCTGCTCGTGATGTTTGCCGCCCTCGGCGTGGCGCAACAGCCCGCGACCAAGCCCCCCGCGACGCCGACGTCGCCGGTGGCCCTGACGCAGCCGCCCGTGTCCGAGCCTCCGGGCAAGTACGTGGGCGTGGCCTCGTGCGCGAACGCGGGCTGCCACGGCTCCACGCAGGCCCTCAACACGACGCACGTGCTGCAGAACGAGTACTACACGTGGCTCAACAACGACCGCCACGCCGGCGCGTACAACGTGCTGTTCAGCGAGCGCAGCGCGCGCATCGCGAAGAACATGCGCCTCCGCAAACGCGCGTACGAGGAGAACGTCTGCCTCGACTGCCACACCACGAACATCCCCGCGTCGCTGATCAGCGGCGCCGTCGATCACGAAGACGGCGTGCAGTGCGAGGTCTGCCACGGCCCGGCCAGCGGCTGGCGCAACGAGCACACGGAAGAAGGGTGGACGCACGAACAGAGCATCGCCCGGGGCATGATCGACCTGCGCTCGATCAACGCCCGCGGCACGGTCTGCGCCGGATGCCACATCGGCAGCGCCAAGAAGGAAGTCGATCACGAGCTGATCGCGTCGGGACATCCGTTCCTGGCCTTCGAGCTCGACAACTACACGGAGTCGCTCCCGCCGCACTGGATGCTGAAGGACACGAACCGCGACACGCACGGCCTGCGCGCCTGGGCGGTGGGACAGGTGGTGTCGTTCCGCGAATACCTCGACAACCTCTCCCGCCACGCGCGCGGCGACAAGTGGCCCGAGTTCTCGGACATGAGCTGCTACAACTGCCACCACGATCTGAAGGACTCGACGTGGCGCCAGGTGCGCGGCTGGCCGGATCGCGCGGGCCTGCCGTCCTGGACGCCGCAGCGCTGGGCGGTCCTGCGCCTGATCCTCGACCGCGTCTCGCCCGGCGCCAGGAGCGACCTCGATCCGCTCGTCTCCCAGCTCGGCCTGGGCGTCTCCCGCATGAACAACCCCGCGGGCGTCGCGTCGGCCGCGGACCGCGCGAAGGCCATCGTCTCGCCGCTGGTCGCTCGCGTCGAAGCCGCGAAGTGGAGCGACGCGGACGTGCGCGCCCTCATGTCCACGATCACGAACGACAACACGATCCTCGCGGACGTGCACTCCGCAGAACAGGCCGCGCTCGCGCTGCAAAGCCTCGCCTCGGTCCGCACGCGCCGCGACGCCAGGCTCCTGCGCGGCCCGCTCACGCGCTCGATCGACGCGCTCTTCGAAGAACTGAAAAACCGCGACGACTACGAGCCCGCGCGCTTCTCGGCGAAGCTGGACGCGGTGCGCGCGAATCTGTGATGCCGCGGTGACAAGAAAATGTGGCGACGGGCTTCAGCCCGTCGCATCTCGAGATCGCGCGTTGAAAGCCTGCGCCACATTTCAGACGCCGGAGCGCCGACGGCAGCGTGATTTATACGAATCGCCCGCGCAGCGGGAACAAGCAGCCGACGTCCGTGCCGGCGGCAGCGTGGATTGCGGCAGCGCGGCGTGCGGCAACGGCGTTCGGCATTCCGGAGTCGGAGCTTGGCGCGCCGGTCCTCCGCTACATCCGGCTGACCACCTCGAGCACCGAGGGGACGCAGCCTGACGCGCGATCGTTCCGCGCGGAAGGGCACGTGCGGTTCCGCCGCACCGTCGGCGGAATTCCGGTCGCGTTCTCGAGCTTCCACGTCGCGCTCGATGCGCGCGGCCAGTTGCACGCGTCCACGTGCGCCGGCCCGACTTCGAGCGGATCGAGGGGCTCGACGTCAGCCAGATGCTCACGCGCGAAGAAGGGCTGGCGTCGATCGTCGAGGAAGTGCTGCCCGCGGCGCGCTGCGGCTCGCTGTCCGGGGTCACCGCGAACGTCGTCTACGCGAAGGCGAGCGTGATCGACGGCGCGGAAACGTCGGAAAGCGACGCCTATGCGCCCGCGCTGCTCGTGACGCTCATCCCTGTCGAGCAGGCGGAGGACTCGGGAATCCCGCAGATGCCCGTGCAAAACCTCGTGTTCCCGCTTCTCGGCGGCGACGGCGAC
>DATLBM010000287.1:0-5341 GCA_035526885.1 Thermoanaerobaculia bacterium
CTGTTGCGCGGAGTGCCGCGCGGTCACGTGCGCGATCTCGTGTCCGATCACGCCCGCCAATTCATCCTCGGAATTGATCCGCTCGAGCATGCCCCGGGTCACGTAAACGTATCCGCCGGGCAGGGCCATGGCGTTGACGATCGGCGTGTCGAGGACGGTGAAGGTCCAGGGGAGATTGGGGCGTTCGGATTTCGCGGCCAGCTCGTGGCCGATGCGGTCGACGAGACGGTTCAACTCCGGCTTCTCGTCGTAGATGCCGAATTGTTCGATGACTTCGCGATGCGACTGCTGTCCGATCGCAAGCTCCTGCGATTCGGAGACGATGTTGAATTGACGTTTGCCGGTGGCCGGATTCGTGGCGCAGGCGGCAACGAAAACGAGGGCGGCGAGGATCGTTGCTTTACGCATGTTGGCTCCTGTCGTTGTCAGGAGCCGTTGATTTCAACTTCTGCGCCGCATGCGCAGCTCGGTGGTGACGCCGCGATGGCAGGGGACGCACAGCGTCCTCATGTTCTCGAGATTGGAGTCGCCGCCTTCGACCACGGGAAGGATGTGGTCGGCTTCCCACCACGTCTTGCGGCCCTTGTGAATGAGGCCGTGCTCATGCATTTCGCGCAGTCGCAGCATGCGCTCGGTGAAGGGGAGGCGCATCACGCTACGACGTTGCTTGTGCGTGTCGATGCCGCACAGCGCGCAGACGCCTTTGTCACGCTCGAACACGCATTCGCGCAGATACGACGTGCTCGACCGCAGCCGCCACTCATGCACGCACGCGTCGGAACAGAAGGTGCGCCGCCGCCCGCTCACCGCTCCCTTGCACCACCGGCACATGGAGGCATTCTAGTTGCTCGCCGCATCGACAGGAGGATCCATGGCCAACGACCAGCGCGGCATGTTCGGTTACGAAGGCGAGGGCTACGACTACGGCTCCAGCGGGCTGGACGGACATCCGGAGCGCGGATGGAACATCGGACGCGCGCCGGAGCGCCCGTCGTATCGCGGGCGCGGTCCGAAAAATTACCAGCGCTCCGACGACCGCATTCGCGAGGACGTGTGCGAGCGGCTGATGATGGATCACGACGTCGACGCCAGCGACATCGATGTGACCGTGCAAAACGCGGTGGTGACGCTGAACGGCAACGTGAACGCGCGTGACGCAAAACGGATCGCCGAGGACGTCTGCGAGCTCGTTCGCGGCGTGAAGGACGTGCAGAACAACTTGCGCGTCACGCGGGGCTGAGCAGCCCCGCGCCGGCCGTTTTCCGAAACCTACGCCGTCGCCATCGCCGGCAACTCCAGCGCCAGCGCGGCGGCATTCAACGTCGCGGCGATGCGCACGGCGTCGTGCACCTGCTCTTCGCTCAGTCCACCCTTCACGACCGCGTCTTCATGCGAGCGAATGCACGTCTCGCATGCGTTGATCGCACTGACGGCCAGACAGAACAGCTCGAAGTCCGTCTTGTTCGTCGCGGGCCTGGCGATGCGCTGCATGCGCAGGCGCGCCGGCAGCTGCGAGTACGCCGGCTTTCCCACGAGATGGCGGAAGCGGTAGTAGACGTTGTTCATGGCCATGAGTGACGCCGCGGCGATGGCGTCATCGATCACATCCGCTCCGACTTCCGCGCCGGCGTCCGCGATGACCGCGTCGCGCAGCGCCGCGTTGCGGGTGGCGACCGCCGACGCGATCGCCACTCCCCAGCGCTGCGCCGCCGTGAGACTTCCCGGCTGCAGGACGGACTGCAGATTGAGCCTGATGTCCCTGGCCACGTCCGGAATGGAAGTCCGGAGATTCTCGACGGCACTCATCGTCACGCCACCTTGATCGTCTCTTCGCCCTTCTGCCAGTTGCAGGGGCAGAGCTCGTCGGACTGAAGCGCGTCGAGCGTGCGCAGCACTTCACCCACGTTGCGGCCGACCGAGAGGTCGTACGCGCCCACCCAGCGGATCACGCCCTGCGGATCGACGACGAACGTCACGCGCAACGCCACGCCGCCTTCCCTGTGAATGATGCCCAGCTCGTTGGCCAGCGACGGGTTGATGTGCACGAGCGGCGTCGGCACGGTGGCCAGGCCGGGATGCGCATTGCGCCACGCCAGGTGCGAGAACTCGTTATCGGTCGAGCCGCCCAGGACCACGGCGTCGCGGTCGGCGAAATCGGCGGTGTGCTTGCCGAACTCCACGATCTCGGTGGGGCAGATGAAGGTGAAGTCTTTCGGGTAGGCGTAGAACACGAGCCACTTGCCGTCGAAGTCGGCATTGGTGAGGGTCTTGAACTCCTTGCCCTTCTCGCGGCCCACGTTCGCGGTGACGGTGAACTGGGGGAACTTGTCTCCAACGGTCAACATGTTTACTTCTCTCCTTTGTTTGCTTTGAGCTTCCCGCGCATGACCACCTGGTACTGATGCACCTCGTAGTCACGCAGCGATTCGATGTTGCAGACCTGTACGCGCTCCCACGGCACGTCGTGAATGGCTCCGCTTTCTTCGTCCACGAAGTGATGATGCGCACTCACGATCGGATCGAAGACGATGCTCTCCTCGGCGATCGTCAGCCGCTGCAGCAGACCTTTTTCGACGAAGAGATGGAGCGTGTTGTAGACGGTGGCGCGGGAGATCCACGGAAAGCGCTCGCGCACGCGCTTCCAGACGAGATCGGCCGAGGGGTGTTCGGCCGTGCGCAGGACGTAGTCCGCGACGGCGACGCGTTGCGCCGAGGGCTGGATGCCGTGCTCGCGGAGAGTGGTTTCGACCTGCACGAACGTTAGACTACGTCTAACAGTGCTGGATGTCAAGATGCACTACGGCCAAGGGTACTCGATCTGCCGTGAGAGCGTATCTATCGCACCTGCAACAACTTGTACCGGTTTTCGCGGCAGATTCCGGCCGGTCCAGACTCCATCGGGATTTGCCGAAGGCGCGCTCCAGGTGGCGAAGGAAAGCGTTGGACCGGCAAGGCGGACGCCGTCGATCCAGATGGCGATCGCTGCGCTTCGCTCGACGGCGAGCGTCAGCGGTTCGGCAGGCGGGTCGAGGCGCCATTCGTCCTCGCTCGCTCGCCGCACGGCGCTCGCCGCCCGCGGATGGCGGACCAGAAAGACGACGCCGTTCGCAAGATCGGGAACCTCGAGCATTCCATCGGCCTGCGTCTTGCCGCTCCAGAGCAAATTCATGGCGTGATCGAGCGCCCACACCTCGGCGTCCGCCGCCGGCGCGCCGTCCGCGAGCGTCACGCGCACGGACGCGGTCACACGCAAAGGGCGCAATGCGATGTCGACCTCGTGATGATCGTCGTCGACGATCAGCTTCTGTTCAATGCCTTCATAGCCCTCGGCGCGCACGCCGACGATCAACTCACCATCCCGAAGCGGAGGGAGCACGGCCTCCCCATCATCGTTCGTGAGGATTTGTTGCGCTACGCGAAGACGGGCGTTGGCCACGTTGCCGGACGAGACGCGCGCACCGGCGATCGCGCGGCCGCTTTCAGCATCGCGCACGCGCACGAGGTAATCGGTGCGCGGCACGCGAAAATCGTACGAGCCGCTCTCGAAGATCTCGCGAAACGGATCGAGGAAAGGAGGGAAGCCGTCGAGCTTCACGCGTACGGTCTGCACGTCCTTCCACCACAACGTCGTGTCGTAGCGGCCGCGCTCATCCGTCTTCACGGCAACCCAGCGATCATCGCCATTGCGAAACTCGATCTCGGCATGCGCCGGCTCCGCGCCGTGAAAGACCGTGCCGCGAATGTTCAACGGCTCGAGGTCGAAAGCCACGTTTCCGTCTTCGCCGCTCGTGAGATCGAGTCGCTCCTCCCACTCCCACTCTCCGACGCGCAACACGACGCGTAACGGTTCGGCGGGCAGCTCTCGCATCTCGAACACGCCCGCACCTGCGTCGATCTTCCGCACCATCGCATCGTTGCGCCTCACCTCGATCGTGACGTCGTCCGGTAACTTCGTATCCACCGGCGCGTTGACGGACACCTTTGCGGACGGCAATGCCTTCACCTCATCACGGACGGTTGCAACTTTGCCCGCGGTGAGACGGATCTCGCGCGCCTGCCATCGTGCGCCGTCGGAGTCGAACGCGATCTTCGCCCGCGGCGCGTCGACGCCGTACCAGATCGCGATGATGCGATCACCGCCGTTCACGAGCACGTCCGCGTCGCGCCCGTCGATTGTGAGTCGCGCGGAGGGTGCGGGCTTGCGCAACTGCATGGCCGCGGGCTTGCGCAGGATCACCAGGACGTCGCTGGTCTTCGGCTCGACGGGCCACAGTCGTTGCGTCGCGGCCGCCCTGATGGTGATCGGCCGCGACAATGCGATCGCGTCGTTGGTTTTGCGATCAAACCGGCCGAGGATGACGGAATCGCCCGCGGGCATCTGCGCCGTGCGGTCGTGGATGCGGCGGTCAAAGACCCACGCCGACTGCGACCACCAGAACGATGTACGGGTCGAGAAGAGGCGGATGCTCTCGTCTTTCGGCACCGCGTGACCAACCGGAATGCCGATGCCTCCCGAAGGAACGAGTGGGCCGACCGCGGCAAGACCGCGCTCGCGAAACGGCGTGCCGGCGTAAACGAGCAGATTCTGTGTCGGCGAGATCCGGTCGGCCGTTTCCAGCCACACGCGATATTTGCCCGGCGCCGGCGCAAACCACCGGCCGCACGGATAGCGAAGCTCCTCGTCGGCGTTGGCGTCAGGAACGAGGTAGGCGTTGCAACCCTGTGCGCTCGGCAACGGCTGCGCGGTCTGGCCGGGACCGGCCGGCGCGATCGCGGGCCAATAGAGCACTCCCGCGAGGCCGCCCACGTTGCCCGTGCGCGGATCCGGCAGCACGACATCCGCCCTCGACGCGACGGCGAGCATCGCCGCGCAGGCCAGGACGAGAGTCCTCATCCTCAGAGGGCTCCGCCGCTCGTCGTGCAACAGTACGCACTCTCCAAGCTCGCGCAGTCAGGGCCGTAAAGCTGAATGCAGCCCGTGGTCGGCTCGGCCGGCGCGTTACAGTAACCGGCGATCGGTCCGTAAACCGAGCAGTACCACCCGCAATTCGTGTTTTCACAGCGGGATCTGCCTGCTTTCGCGGAACGAGAGCTCGCCACGAGCGAAAGCGCCACGATGACCACCAGCGTGCCGAAACGTCGCATGACTCCTCCTCTGTAATTCCACACTTAAATTAGGTCCGCCGGTTCGCCGAGGTCAAGGTGCTCGCGTCACGGTTTCACGAACCGCAGCCGCGTCGTGTGTCCGTCGCTGGAGGCAATGCTCACGCCCTCGTCCGCGCCGCCGTCTTGCTCGACCGAGACGCGCGCCGCGTCGATCGTGATCACGCGGTGATGAGTG
>DATLBM010000288.1:0-23903 GCA_035526885.1 Thermoanaerobaculia bacterium
AAGGTAGCGCTCTAACCAACTGAGCTAGGGGACTGTGTTCCCTTTGCGCCCGAACGAAACGCTGCCTTCGCGGCAGCCATTCCCGTCCGGCGGACGCGGAGCATAGCACTCATTGCTCGACTTCCGGAGCGGGGTCTCGATGGTTTAGCTGAGTTGTTCGGGCACGCCAAAAAAAGAAGCCGCCCGGCCGGGCGGCTGTGGTTGGGTGCGATTGGTAGGCGCTAGCGGACTCGAACCGCTGACCCCCACCGTGTGAAGGTGATGCTCTACCGACTGAGCTAAGCGCCTGAGGATTTCTGTCAACGAACGGGCCGCGGGGGCTATTCCGCGGCGGGGCGCTGAAGATAGCCCACCGCGCGCGGCGCGTCAATGCGCGCGAGCTGGCGGTCGTGCACGCGCCCGAGGATGAGCTGCGCGGCGATGGCGCCGATGGTGGCCAGGGCCATGTCCTTCTGCGTGTCCCAGATGTCGCCCTGCGTGCCGAGGAAGGAGTCGCCTTTCGAGCCGGAGAGGGCGGAGACCGTCCATTCCAGCAACTCGTACGCGGCGCTGATGGCCAGGCAGAACGCGACCACGATGGCGAACAGCCAGCCGCGTCCGCGCACGACGTTGCGGCGGATGAGGATCTCGCGCGCCACGATCGCGGGCACGAAGCCTTGCGCGAAGTGGCCGATGCGGTCGTAGTGGTTGCGCGTGAAGCCGAAGGCGTCGCGCATCCAGAATCCGAACGGCACGAGCGCGTACGTGTAGTGGCCGCCCACGATCAGGATCAGCGCGTGGAGGAACAGGAGGATGGTGAGCAGCGGCGTGAGCGGAAAGCTTCGGCGCGTGGCGATGAGCAGAGCCGCGCCGATGATGGCGGGGAAGACTTCCAGGATCCAGGTGAAGTAGTCGTGGGGTTGGATCGCGGAGGCGATCAGCGCGATCAGGAAGGCGATGAAGAGCGTGAGGCGCACGGGGGAAGAGTAACGTAGGGCGGGCTTCAGCCCGCCCCCCGGGGACGGGCTGAAGCCCGTCCTACGTTTACTTCTTTTTCGAAGACTTCTTGGATGACGAGGCCTTCTTCGACGACGACTTCTTCGACGACGGCACCTTGCCGCCCGCGGCGCGCGCTTCCGACAGACCGATGGCGATGGCCTGTTTGCGGCTCGTCACTTTCTTGCCCGAGCCTCCGCTTTTCAGCGTGCCGCGTTTGCGCTCGTGCATTGCCTTCTCCACTTTGTCCGACGCCTTCTTCCCGTACTTGCTGGCCATGCCAAACCTCCTGCACAGAAAAATGTGCAAGGCCCGAGCCCGTGCTCAGCGAATCACCACCGACGCCGGCGCGAGCACGCGCGCGCCGCGACGCTTCACGCGCACGTTCAGCGGATGCGTGTCCGCCTTCAGCGATTGCGACGCGCGCAGCGTGAGCTCGTAGTGGCCTTCGAGCGTGCGACGCAATCGCTGCACGGCGATGCCTGGAAACAGATGCGTCTTCGCGTAGAAGCCGCCCGTTTCGCCGGCGGCGGTGGCCAGGCCGATCTCGAGATCGTGATAGTCGGCGTACGACGTGTCGAGCGCGAAGATGCTCACGCGCGCCGCGTCCAGCGCGTAGCGCGCCGCCTTCCAGTCATTCTTCATGCGCACGCCGAACGCGGTGCGCTCGCCCAGTCCCCAACCCAACAGCAGCATCGACTTCGGTCCGGGCACGAACTTCAACGCGTGCGCGACCAGCAGCAGCGCCTTCTCCGAATGCGCGGCGCGGCGCATCGCGTCACGATCGAGATGCTCCGCGAGCGACGGTTCCGCGACAACCGGTGGTGGCGGCGGGTGATCGATGGAGACCGAGTCCGTGATCGCGTCGAGCACCTGCCGGCGATCGGTCGTGAGATCGAGACGGAACTTGAGATGCGAGTCGAACGAAAACACCGCGAAGCGATCCTCGGGTGCGAACGTCTCCAGCATGTCGTCCGCGTAGCGCAGGAAATTCAGCTGGCCGTGTGTGCGCGTCGGCTCGCGCGCGAAGTCGGTCTGGATGAAGAGGACGATTGTTCTTCCGCGCGCCTGCGCCGCGCGGAAGGTTGCTGGTTGCTGGTTGCCGGTTGAGGGTGAGTCGTCGAGGGTTGGTGTGTCGTGGATGAATTCGGCGGATTCAACCTCGGCGGGTTTGCCGGCGATCTTGACGGTGAAGTCCGCCGGCGTCAGGTCTTCGAACAATTCGCCGGAATCGTTCGTCACGCGCACGTCCACCAGCACGCGCTCGACGGTGATCGTCTCCTGCACCTGTGTGGTGGAGAGCGCCGCAGCGAAGAGCAGGGCGAACATGCGTCCGAGAATACAATCCGCACCATGCGTCTGAAAGCGTTGCTCCTGATTGTTTTCGCTTCGTTGCCGGTCCTCGCGGCGGATTTCGACTTCGGCCGCACCATGCGCGTCGACTACTTCCACACCTCCACGCCCAAAGGCGACGAGATCGTGGCGTTGCAGGGCGTCGTGAACGACGGCCCGTGGTCCGGCTCGCAGAAGCGGCTCGTCGACACCTCGAACCTCGGCAAGTACTACTTCGAAGTGATCGACCGCGACACCAACCAGGTCGTGTTCTCGAAAGGCTTCGCCAGCGTGTACGGCGAATGGGAAACGACGCCCGAAGCGCAGCAGCGGCCGGCCACGTTTCACGAGTCGCTGCGCTTTCCGTGGCCGAAGAAATCCGTGCAGGTACGGCTCTCCAAGCGCGACACGCAGAACGCGTTTCAACAGATCTGGTCGACGGTCGTCGATCCCGACTCGCGCTTCGTGAATCCCGCGCCGCGCGCGGCAGCGGGCAGAGTGTGGTCGTACGTCGAGAACGGACCGCCGTCGCAGAAAGTCGATCTGCTCATCATCGGCGAGGGCTACACCGAAGCGGAGATGCCGAAGCTGAAGAAGGACGTCGACCGCCTGGCGTCGAGGCTCTTCGCCACCGAGCCGTTCAAGTCGCGCAGGAGCGACTTCAACGTGCGCGTGCTCGAGCTGCCCGCGTCGAAGAGCGGAGTGCACCGCCCGCGCACGCACGATGACCGCCGCACCGCGACGGGCGTCGAGTACAACATCTTCGACTCGGAGCGCTACATCCTCACGCTCGACAACAAAGCGCTGCGCGACGCGGCGTCGTCCGCGCCGTACGACTTCCTGGAGATCCTCGTCAACGAGAAGCAGTACGGCGGCGGCGGCATCTTCAACGATCAGGCCACGGCCTCGGTGGACACCGGCTTCGCCGAATACGTCTTCGTCCACGAGTTCGGCCATCACTTCGCCGGCCTCGGCGACGAGTACTACTCCTCGCCAGTCGCGTACACGACGGGCGCGACGACGGAGTTTCCCGAGCCGTGGGAGCCGAACATCACCGCCGACGGCGCGCATCCGAAGTGGATGGAGATGGTCACGCCCGGCACGCCGCTGCCCACGCCGTGGAACAAGGAGGCGTTCGACAAGCAGCAGCGCGAGTACCAGGCCGAGCGCGCGAAACTGCGCAACGCGAACGTGCCCGAGTCGCAGATGGACGAGCTGTTCCGCCGCGAGCAGGCCATCGAGACGAAGATGCTGAGCGCCGAAAAGTACGCGAACAAAGTGGGCGCGTTCGAAGGCGCGGCGTACGAGTCGAAGGGACTGTTCCGACCCGAAGCGGACTGCATCATGTTCACGCGCGACGACGTCGGCTTCTGCGACGTCTGCGCGCGCGCCATCAACCGCATGATCGACATGCACACGAAGTAATGCTCACCTTCGTGGCCGGCACCGCCGCGGACGTCTTCGGAGCGGACCTCGGCCGCGCCATCGACACCGTGCTGCCGACGCCGGCGGGCGAGGAGCCGTATCGCTCCGATCCCGTCGACGCGTCAGGCTGGCGCGCGCTGCAGGGCGCGGTGCTGCGCGCGCTCGACGACGCGCCGCAGATCACGACCGTCGACGCGTATCAGGCGGTGTACGCGCCGGATCGCGAGGGCGTGCATCACATCGCCGTGGCGAATCTCGCCGACGCCTTGCAGGTTGGATCGCTCGACGCGCTCCTCGGCGAGCTCTCGCGATTCGCCGCCGCAGCGTCGCTGCCGACCGACGACGTCGAGTTGATGTCGCTCAACGCGCACCTGCTGGAAAGCGACGCGGTGAACCTCGAGCTCGAGACGTACGTGCAGTTGATGCTCACCGCGAAGCAGGCGCGCTCGCGCGGCCAGGCATTGTGGGTCGTGGTTTAACGTAGGGCGGGCTTCAGCCCGCCCCCCACGGGCTGAGTCTGGACGGGCTGAAGCATGGACGGGCTGAAGCCCGTCCTACGTTTATACCTGGCGCGCGGGGGGGAGGAGCGACTTGTTGATGGCGATGGCCGCGATGGCGCCGTCCGCCGCCGCCGTGATCGCGAGCTGCGCGCCTTCGGTGAGATCGCCCACGGCCCACACGCCCTCCACGCTGGTCGTGCGATGTTCGTCGACGATCACGTTCGGCGTGTCATCGGCGACTTCGCACCCGAGGGATTCGGCGAGGGTGCAGGAGCGCTGGACGTGGATGTTGAAGAAGAGACGCTGCACCGGCACGCGCTCACCGGTTTCGAGCACGCACGCCGATAAAGGCGAGCCCTCCAGCGCGACGATCTTCTCGTCGACGACGTCGATGCGCTCCGCCAGCAGCTTGCTGTGCTCATGCTCGTCCCATTCGCGCGGATGACCGTGCGTGAAGATCACGACGTCGCCGCTCCACTGCAGGAGCTTCAGCGCCAGACCGACCACCTTCGTGCCCCAGCCGATGACGCCGATGCGCTGATCGCAGCATTCGAAGCCGTCGCAGTCTGGGCAGTGATGCACGGTCCGGCCGTAATGCTTTTCGATCTCGGGGATGTCGGGCAGCGTGTCGCGCACTCCGTACGCGAGGACGATGCGACGCGCGGACAAGGAGGATTGCCTGTCCTCCACAAATACCTCGAACACGTCGCCCACTTTCTCGACCTTCGTCACGCGCTCGGCGAGGAACTCCGCGCCGCACGCCTCGGCCTCGGCGCGTCCGCGCTCGTGCAGTTCGCGCGGCGCGATGGAGTGGTGGCCGAGGAAGCCGTGGATGCCGGTGGTGGCGTAGTTGCGGGGACGGCCGTCATCGAGGACGAGGACGGGACGGCGATAGCGGGCCAGGTAAATCGCGCAGGTGAGGCCCGCGGGGCCGCCGCCGATGATGATCGCGTCGTAAATCACTTCAGTGCCGATGCCCGTGCGGCGGACTGCAAACCGCCTTCCACGCGGATCGACACGTTGCTGGCGGAGAACGCGTTCGGCTCGCCGTCTTTTTTCACCCACACCACGACCGTGTACAGACCGGGGCCGTCGCTGAACGGCACGATGAAGCTGAACGTGCCGTCGTTGCGCAGCGTGAAGTCGGTGCGTCGCGCGAGCGAGAGTCCGTGCGGCGCGCGGGCGCGCGGCGCGTACTCGCGGCGCTTGTCGGGGAGCGAGTAGAAGGAGATGGCGCTGGCCGTCGTCGCGGCGATGGGCTGCGGCAGCGGCTCGTGATGGACGGTGATGCCTTCGACGCTCACGCCGCGCAGCGCTTTGCCGGACAGCAGCACGGTCTGATCGAGAGCGGCGGTGCGCGGCAGCGCGCGCGTCCAGTCGACGTAGCGGCGCACGAACTCCTGCACCAGGCGGAACTCGCCGCCTTCCCACGCCAGTCCCACGCCGACGTGCGTCGCGTGCGGGTCGAGCATGGTGCGCTTGTGACCGTCCGCCGGCGCCATTTCGGCCATCATCGCGTCCTGGGAGCGGCGCACCATCTCGTACAGCGCTTTCTCGTTGAACGTGTACGTCGCGGACCACGCGGCTGCGTTCTCGCTGACCGCGTCGTTGCCGCCCGCGAACGAGTAGCGCGCGTACGGCGCGACGCCGTCGATCGTGTAGTGCCCGGTGGTGCGATTGCGGATCTGCGCGCGGCAGTAGTCGTCGCCGATGAGCGTGGCCTGCTCGTCGAGCTGCACGGGCGGGAGCTTGTACAGCGCGCGGTCGCGGTTGATGAGCCGAAGCACGTGCGCGCGCAGCGTCGCGCGCGTGGTGTCGATGTCGCTGTGCGCGATCGGCGTCGCGGCCAGCAGCACCACCAGCATGATCAGCGTTCTTTTCATCGGATCGGCAATTCGATCACAACGCGCAGGCCGGGGTGCACATTCTCGGCGCGGATGACGCCGCCATGTTCCTCGATGGCCTTGCGGGCGATGGCCAGGCCGAGGCCGGTGCCGGTGCTCTTGGTGGAGAAGTACGGATCGAAGATCTTCGGCAGCAGGTCCGGCGCGACGCCGGGACCGTTGTCCTCCACGCCGATGACCACTTTCGAGTCGACGCCGTGAGACGCGAGACGCACGTGTCCGCCAGGCGAAGCCTGGAACGCGTTCTCGATGAGGTTGGCCACCGCGCCGCGCAGCAGGCGCTCGTCACCGCGGAACGTCTGCGGTGTCGACGGCGCGATGTCGGCCTCGAACTCGATGCCGCGCTCGGCGCTGCGCTCGTAACCCGCGGCCAGATCGGCGAGCAGCTTCTGCAGGTCGAGCGGCTTGCGCTGCACCTGGCGCAGCGACGCGTAGTCGCCGAACTCTTTCGACGTCTCGCGCAGCGTGACCACCTGGCGGAGGATGTTCTCCACCGCGCTGCGGACGACCTGCGGCAGAGCCGGATCGCCGCGCTCGGCGACGGCGCGCAGATGCTCGGCCGTGAGCTGGATGGGCGTGAGCGGATTCTTGATCTCGTGCGCGACCTGCCGCGCCATCTCCCCCCACGCCTCCAGCCGGTTGCTGCGCAGAATCTCGGTCACGTCCTCGGCGATGAGCATCTCCTCGTCAGTGTCGGGAAGCGGAACGATGGAAACGCGCAGCGTGCGCTCGTTGCCGTCGATGGAGACCGCGACTTCGCGCGACTCCAGGCGTCCGCGGCGATGCTCGGTGAGGAACTCGTGGATGGGCGCGAAGCGCAGTTGCGCGCCTCCGAACAATCGCCGCGCCATTTCATTCATGGAGCCGACGCCGCCGCTCCCATCCAGCACCACCACCGCGGCGTTGATGTTCTCCAGCAGAATCTGCAGCCGGTCGCGCTCGTGGCGCAGCTCCTCCTGCTGCTGGCGGATCGAGTGCGCCATGTCGCGGAAGGTCGTCACGAGCAGCCCCACGTCGGGATCGGTGGGCACCGCCACGTCGACGTCGAACTTGCCGCGCGCGACGCCGCGCGCGCTGCCCACCAGGGCCTGCACCGGCTGCGTGATTCCTCCCGCGATGCGGAACGCCACCGCGATCGCCGCCAGCGCGATGAACACCAGCAGCAGATAGATCGTCGTGGCCAGATCGTTCACCTGCGACTCGATCTGCCGACCCTGCACGATGAACGGCAGCGCCAGCGTGTAGTGGCCGGGACGCCCGAGATCGACGGGGCTGTAGATCTCCGCGTATTGCGTCGGGCCGGTGATGCGCTCCACGCGTACGAGCTGTTTGCCGCGCAGCACGATGTCGAGATAGACGTCGCCCGGCAACCGCTCCGACTCCACGTGCGCCGCGAACAGATCCCGGCGGCTGGACGCCATCAGCTTCTCGCCGCGATACAGATGCAGATCGTGGCCGATGACGCGCGCCAGCCAGGAGAAGATCTCGTCGTCGAGCACCTGCTCCGGCGCCGCGGCCTGCGCGCCGATGTAGTCCTCGATGACGCGCTGTCCGGCGTTGAGCGCCGTCTGCCCGCGCTGCACGTACTCCTCTTCCAGACGTCCCGCGAGATACGCGCGCACGAAGAGCACGAACGCGATGAGGGGCACGATCACCACCGCCGTCAGATAGAGCGACGTGCGCGAGCGGAAGTCGAGGTTCCACGGCTCGCGCAGCAACTGCCGCAGCCGCGGCAGGGAGCGCGCGACGAGCAGCAGCACGAAGGCGATCAGCGCCCACACCATCACGCCGCCGGCTCTGCGCACGTGCTGCGCGACGGACGTGTGTTGCAGCGGAAATACGTACAGCGCGTTCTCGCCGCGGCGGATGTACAGATCGGCATCGTCGCTGTGCACCCACACGCCCTGTCCCGTCTTCAGCCGCCCCAGATACCGCTCCGGCGCCTCGGGCAGCGGATACGCAACGCCGCTCTGCGCATTGCCTTCCTTGTCGTACACCGCGGGCTCGCGCTGCGGATAGAGCGAGGCCGTTTCCTCCGTGCCGGCGTGGAAGAAATCGCGATAGACGTCGGCGACCGAGGTGGCGCCGGGATCGCCGGGATTGACGACGTGCACGCTGCCCAGACCGATGGTGGTGCCGAGGACCGTGACGTCGAAGTCGTGGTGCATGAGGACGCGGCGGATGCGGCCCACCTCGAGCACTTCCGAGTCGCCGGACGTGTCTTCGCCGAACTGCGGCAGGCCCACGCCGAAGCGCGACATCACGCCGCGCGTGAACTCGTCGCGCACCGTGATCACCGCCGGCACGCGCCACTTCGAGAGATCGCTGCGCAGCCAGAGCGCGTACGCGAGATCCTCCATCGACATGTGGCGGTAGTCGTCGGGCAGGATCGAGGAGAGGTCGATGCGCGTGAACTCCGACTCCAGCGTGGTGGCGATCATCGTGCGCAACTGCCCGGCCTCGCCGGCCACGAGCGGCGCGTAGGTCTCGGCGACGAAGCGTCGCGCGGTACCGCGTCCGAAGAACTGCACCGGCAGGAAGGCCACGATCGCCACGACGAACGCCGGCGCGACGACGCGGAACAGCGCGTTCTCGATCCGCCAGCGCGCGAACAGCGTCCAGGCGAGATTCACCACCGCGAAGGCGAGCAGCAGGATCGCCGCGAACAACACGCCCTGCGCGGCCGAGGCGGGAAGAACGTGATCGGGAATCGCGGTGAGGCGCGAGTTGGCGACGAAGTTGTCGACGAATTTCAGATAGCCCGCGGTTGCGGCAACGACGATCAACGCGCGCACGATCCACGGAACGCGGCACAACTTCTCGCGCCACAAGCCGACGATCGCGAGAATCGCCGCCGCCGTGACGACCAGATCGAACGGCGACTTGGAAAACGGTCCGAGGATTTTCGAGCCGTACAGCTCGAACCCGAAGATGCCCAGCGGATCATGGGGCACCGCAATCGCCAGCAGCGCGATTCGGGCGACGAGGATGCTCAACGTAGGACGGGCTTTAGCCCGTCCCGAGGATGGACGGGCTGAAGCGCGTCCTGCGTTCAGCAACAGTGCGCCGAGTGCGAGCACGATCGCCGCGGCGGTCGCGCCCTCCCCCCGCATTCGCTCCAGCACTTCGCTCTTCTCGCGCACGCCCGTGTCGATCCACAGCGCCGAGCCGCCGCGCTCCGCGATCTCGAATCGATGCGTGCCGGGCTCCTGCCGCGGATAGCCGCCGTGGAAGTACATCGACACGGTCCACTCATCCTCGGGATGCACGGATACGCGCCGCCCGGCCACGTTCTCGATGCGCGAGAAGGCCTGCACGTTGCCGCGCGTGCGCGTGACGTAGAGATTGGTGACGTCGAACTGATACGCGCGGTCGCCCGGCGCGCGATAGTCCTCGCCGTACCAGGCGATGGGATCGCCTTCCGCGTCGAGGATGCGCGCACCGCGTCCCGGCTTCATCGCCTCGGGCGCGAGGATGCGGAAGAGCGCGGCGCGATCGGTCACGTTCTTACTGCGCGCGGCGATGCGGGCGGCGGAGGCGTCGAGCTCGTTCTCCAACTGCACGATGTGCGCGCGGACGTGCGCGACGTCGCCGGCCAGATGTTCGGCGGCGCGCTTCTGAAAATTCTGATCGACGTCGTGCACGCGCCACAGCGACGCGGCGTCGATGATCACGGTGAGGAGCAGGAAGGCGGAAGCGACGCGCAATGCGCGCCGTCCGATGACGATTGCGACGAGCGCCAGAGCCGCGACCGCCGCCGCGCTCCACCATTGCGCCCCCGCCAAAAGACGAATCGCCGTCGCGAGTGCGACGGCGATCCATGCGTAAATCATGTGCGAGATGTTAACCGCCCGAGCGGATGGAGACGACCGAGTATCGATCGCCCTTCTGCTGCAGCGTGATGTAGAGGTCGCGCGTGCCCTCGTTGATCACCCAGCGCGCCTTGATGTGATGCTGCCCCTCGGCACGCTGGCCGCGAACGCTCACGCGCTCGAAGCCGCTGGGCTTGACCTTGTTGAACAGGCCGTCGAGCAGATACGCGGCCTGATCGCGGCCGAAGAACCCACTCTTCTCCACGAGCCCCGGGAACTGCAGCATGACCTGCTCGTCGGATCCGATCCCCGACACGATCGCATCGACGTCGGCGCTGCCGAAGCCGCGCTCGAGGTTCGACATCGCCGCGTCGAGGTCGCGGAACTGCGCCGATGCGACCACGGCCGGGACGAACAGTAAAACCAAAGCGAATCGCGTCCAGATCTTCATATTTGTCTCCTGTGTGCCTTCCACAACGACACCGGCACTGGTGTTTATTCTACGTACTTTCAATGACTTAGCTGGCCTTTTCCGATGTCGGGCCTGTCCTCTGCCAATGACGGATTCCGCGGCGCATCGCCTCCTCCCGGAAGTCGTCCGGAACGGGCGCGGCGACGCGAAGTGGCTCATTTGTCAACGGATGCATCATTTCCAACTCACTCGCGTGCAGCATCGGCCGCAACGCGTTACGGTCTCCATAGAGCCAGTCACCTGCCAACGGATGCCCGATGGCGGACAGATGCACACGGATCTGATGCGTTCGCCCGGTCTCTAAAACGATCTCGAGCAGCGTTCCGTGCGGCGTGGCCTCGAGCGGCGCGAGGTGGGTGACCGCGCGCTTGCCGTGCTCGCGCACGCCGAACTTGATCGCGCCGACGCGCGCCAGCGGCGCGTCGATGGTCTGCTGCTCACGCAGCTCGCCCTCGCACAGCGCGAGATAGCGCTTGCGGATGCGCTTCCGCTCGAACTGCCGCGTCAGCCGCACGTTGATGTTGCTGAGCCTGGAGAAAAACATGACGCCGCTCGTGCCGCGATCCAGTCGCTGCATCAGATATACGGGCCCGAACTGCTTTTCGACGAGGTCGAGCAGAAAAACCTCGCCGGGCTCGTGCATGCGCTGCTGCACGACGATGCCCGCGGGCTTGTTGATGAAGAGCATCGCAGCGTCCTCGTAGAGGACCTCGATCGTCCGGGTTTCCGGGTCGTCGGGTCGCCCGGTCTCCGAGTCGTCGGGTCGCCTGGTTTCCGAGTCGTCGGGTCTCATAGTCTCAGAGTCTCACAGTCTCATAGGGGTTACCGGAGGAGGCGCAGAGGCTCAAAGGCTCACAGGCTCACAGGCTCACAGGCTCAAAGGCTCAAAGGCTCACAGGCGCAAAGGCTCACAGGCTCACAGGCGCAGAGGCTCACAGGCTCACAGGCTCACAGGCTCACAGGCACTCACTCCTCTGTGCCTCTGAGCCTCTGTGCCTCTGAGCCTCTGCGCCTCTATGAGGCTATGAGGCTATGAGGCTATGAGGCTATGAGGCTATGAGACTCGACGACTCGACGACTCGACGACTCGACGGCCGGCGACTCGCCAGAAAGTCGCCGCGCGTCCCGAATTGAACGAGCTCGCGCGATTTCTCCCGCGTCAACTAGACATTTGCAGCCGCACAACGTATATCGTTAGCGTCCGCTCAGGAGAATAGGAAATGAAACGTTCGGGTCTGCTCCCGGTGCTCGTGCTTTTGCTTGCGTTTCCCGCGGTCGCACAGACCTCGGCACTAGGCAACTTCAATTTCAAGGGAACGGAAGGCGTACAGACGGTCGACTTCGACGCGACAGGCGACGAGCGCTCCGCGACGGGGTACGTCACGCTCTCCGGTCCCACCCTCGTGTCGGACGGCGACCTCGATCAGGAAGATCCGAAGCAGACGATTCTCGTCAAGGACTTCTACATGAAGGTCACGGTCGACTGCATGAGCGTCCTCGGGACCCGCGTGACCATGGGCGGCACTATCAGCGACTCGAACGTCCGCTCGATGATCGGACGAATCGGCACGCTCACCGTCGACGACCGCGCGAGCGACCCGAGGGATCCGGTCGACCGCTTCACCTTCGGTTCGTACTGGCAGAAGGAGATCACCTGGTTCCCGACCGACGAGGAAGTGAAAGGCGATGCCGGGTGGACGATGAGCTGGTGGGCGACCGATGAGGAGCGGAAGGACGACGTGGGCTACATGATCTCGCGCTCACGCCAGGTCAATTGCCATAGCTTCCCGGTCGCGTCATACGACCTCGACCCGATCAGTGAAGGCCGGATCATCGTCAAGTAATCGAGCGTGACGGGCTTCAGCCCGTCACGCTTCCGCGCGCGGCACTTCCAGCACGCTGGGCACGTCTCGCGTGATCGGCGCCACGATCGGCCGCGCCACGCCTTCCTCGTACTCCGCGAACATCACGCTCTGCCGCGTCTCCTCGATCAGCGCGCGGCGCTCGTCCGCGACGTCCATCCACGCGATCAACTCTTCGAGCGACGCGGACTCCACCAGCGCGCGGAACTCCGCGCTGCCCGTGAGCGCGTCGATGGCCAGCACGGTCGCGTATTCGTAGAAGCCGTCGTACCAGGCGAAGCGTGCGGGATCGGCATCGCGCATCACTTTCAGCATGAGCATCGCCGCGCGCACCGGCTGGAACGCATCGCGATCGTGCACGTGCATGAACACGCCGTGGCAACGCTCGCCCGCGTGCTTGTTGAACGTGGGCTTGAAGACGAACGGTTGAAAGTCGACGCCGGGGAGGCCGAGGTCGTTGAGTTGCGCGGCGAGCTTGTGCTCGTCGAGCCACGGCGCGCCGATCAACTCGAACGGATGCGTCGTGCCGCGCCCTTCGCTCAGGTTCGTGCCTTCGAACAGGCACGTGCCGGGATAGACCAGCGCAGTGTCCGGCGTGGCCATGTTCGGCGACGGGTGCACCCACTGCAGGCCCGTCTCGTCGAACCACATGTCGCGGCGCCAGCCCTTCATCTTCACGACTTCGAGCGCGCAGCGCGGCAGTTGCGTGGTGTTGATGTATTCGGCGATCTCGCCGAGGGTCAGACCGTGGCGAATGGGGAGCGGGTATTGGCCGACGAAAGTCAGAAACGGCGCCGCGAAGTTCACGTTGCCTTCGACTGCGCGGCCGTTGATCGGGTTGGGGCGATCGAGGACGACCACGCGCGTGCGCGTCAGCGCCGCCACGGCCATGCAGTTGCCCAGCGTCGCGGCGTACGTGTAGTAGCGCGCGCCGACGTCCTGCAGATCGATGACCAGCGTGTCGACGTCCTGCAACTGCTCGACTGCCGGGGCGAGGCTGGCCGAGGAGTGAATGTCGTACAGCGACGCGACCGGAATCCCTTTGTAATCCTCGGATGCCACGCCTTCGAGATAGGCGACGTCGCCCCAGAAGCCGTGCTCGGGCGCGAAGAGCCGCACCAGCTCGACGCCGTGTTCCAGGAGCACGTCGACGGTGCGCACGCCGTGACGGTTGATCGCGGCGTAGTTCGTGAGCAGGGCCACGCGGCCGCTGAGAGTGGAGGGATCGAGGAGGTCGATGCCGAGGCGCATGCAAGGGCTATAGCGAACGAGTTGCCAACGGCCCGTAGGTGTCATCCCGAGCCGCCGCAGCGCAGCGGAGGACGGTCGAGCGACCTTCCCGTTTGCCACGGAGCGGGGGAGATCCTTCGCCGTCCTTCGCCTCTGCGCGACTGCGGCGGCTCAGAATGACACGCGGAACCATCGCCACAACTCCGCCGCCAGCAGATACCCAGTCGGCTGCTCCGGCAGCGTCCGCCGCTTCTGCGACCAGAACAGCGACACTCCTTCCTCCTCGGATCGCAGCATCGGCACGGTCTGTTGCGTGCCTTCGCCGGCGATCAGCGCCGGCAGCGCCGTGGCGGCGTCGAACTCGGCGAACCGCACGCTGTGATCGACCGAGTTTTGCCACGTGACGGCGAAGCGCTCGCCCACCGGCGCTACCGCGGAGTAATGAGCAAGGATGGCGGCGTCGGAGCTTTTGATGTCGTGCGGCTTCGCGCTCAGCGGTGCGTTTACATCGACCACCATCGCCGTGAGCCCCCCGCCCGATGGCTGCGCGGCGACGACGGCCAGTCCGCGCTTGCTGAGCGCGGACGAGACCGACACCCAGTGATTGCGGGCGAACGGGAGCTGCGTCTCCGCGGCCAGCGCGCCGTCGCGGAAGACGCGCAGCATGATGCGATTCGAGCCGCGGATGTCTTCTTCTTCCAGAGCGACGATCGCAATCGCGCCGTCCTCGAGACGGTGCGCCTGCCAGACCGAGGGCAGATAGGCGATGTGCCCGATGCGCTCGAATTCGCCGAGGACCTCGGCGCCGCCGGGAGTGGCGAGCTCGGCGCGGATGACGCGTTCGCTCGCATCGGCGAGCGACACCAGCACGCCCGCCGGCTCGTCGCCCTCGAGCGGCATCCAGCCGATGCCGTCCGCCGTGCCGCTGACGGCCTTCAGTGACGGCGAGGCCGACGTCGCGAACTCCACCACTCCGTGATTACAGCGCCCGTACCACCACGTCGCGCCGCCGGACACTCGCTCGCCCCAGCAGATGCCGCTGCGCTTTTCCGGAATGTCGAGGATCGGCGTGACCTGCTCGCCGTCGACGCGCAGCAGTCGTGCGGATGCCGTCTCGGTCGGCGGACCAGCGACGATCACGTATGCATTGTCGCCGGTGACCGCGAGGTCGCGTCCCGACGCGGGGAGCTCGCGCGCGTCGTGCAGGTGCTCGATCGGAATCTTCGTCAGCAGTCTACCCGGACAAGCGACGGCGGAGAGTGTTGCGAGCAGGGCCCAGAATCGGATCATTCGCGGTAGAGAAGGAACTCATCCCGCAGACGCGCGAACTCGCGCAAAGGTTCTTCCCACTCCACCGCCCAGTCGTCGACGTCGCCGCCGTTCTCGACCAGCTCGCGATACTTCGAGCTGCCCGCCAGCAGATCGATGGCCAGGCGATCGGACACGAATTCATACGTCTCCGTGCGCCACTTGAACTCGTCCGGATTCATGTCGCGCGCGACTTTCACGCACCACAGCCCGGTGCGATACGGCTCGAACGTGGCGCGACTGGTGACGTGCATCTCCACGCCGCCGCACACCTTGTTCGCGTGCTTGTGAAACGTGGGCATGAAGAAGTGCGGGCGGAAACGCACGCCCGGCAGCCCGAGTTTGTTCAGGCGATCGGCGAGCTTGAACGAGTCGATCCACGGCGCGCCGAAGAACTCGAACGGATGCGTCGTGCCGCGGCCTTCGCTGAGGTTCGTGCCTTCGACGAGACACATACCCGGATACACGGTTGCGGTGTAGACGGTGGGCATGTTCGGCGACGGGATGACCCACGGCAGCTCCGTGTCGCCCCACCACATCCAGCGCCGCCACCCTTTCATCGGCACCACCACCAGGTTGCAATCGAGCTTGTGCACCTCGGCGTAATACCTCTTGAACCACAGCGCCAGCTCGCCCGCGGTCATGCCGTGCCGCGTGGGCAGCGGGAACATGCCCACGAAGCTCGAGTACTTTTCCTCGCGGATGTTGCCTTCGAGATGCACGCCGTCGATGGGGTTGGGGCGGTCGAGGACGATGACCTGCAAGCCCAGCGGCGCCGCCTCGCGCATGCACAGCGCCATCGTGTAGATGAAGGTGTAGTAGCGCGAGCCGATGTCCTGCAGATCGATGACCAGCGCATCGAGACCGCGCAGCACCTCGCGCCGCGGAGCGAGATCGGATTCGTTTTTTCCGTAAAGCGAATAGACGGGGAGGCCGGTCAGCGGATCGGTGGAGTGCTCGACGTGGGCCATGTCCTGCGCCTCGCCCCAGATGCCGTGCTCGGGACCGAACAGCGCGACGAGCTTCCATCCGCGCCCGGCCAGCAGCAGCTTCACGCCATGCGAGAGATCGCGCGTGACCGCGCTCTGATTCGTGACCAGGCCGATGCGCTTTCCCTGGATGCGCCACGGCTCGTCGTCGACGAGTACTTCAAGTCCCGGCAGAACAGACATGTCTCGCTCCTAACGAGTGATGAGTGATGAGTGATGAACCGGGGGGCCCGAAACTCATCACTCATCACTCATCACTCATCACTCGCCTTCTCGTACTCATCACTCATCACTCGCCGTCTCGTGTTCCGTCTTTCCTTCCAGCAGGTCCAGCGCGTGCGGAATCAGATGCAAAACGGCCTGCAGATTTTCCGTCGCGCCGTTGACGCTGCCGGGCAGATTCACGACCAGTGCCGCTCCGCGCGTCGCGGCCTGCGCGCGCGACAGAGAGGCCATGGGCGTTTTCTGTAAGGACGTCGCGCGCATCAGTTCGCCGAAGCCCGGCACCAGCTTCTCGCACACGCGCATCGTCGCGTCGGGCGTCACGTCGCGCGGCGCGATGCCGGTGCCGCCCGTCGTGACGATGAGTCGATTGCCGGCGTTCTGCGCGTCGACGATGGCCGTGGCGATGTACTCGATCTCATCGGCGACGACCACCACCGCGTCGACCGTGCAGCCGTTGCTCTCGAGCAGGTCGCGCACGGCGGGACCGGAACGATCCTCGCGCTCGCCGGTGGCTGCAGCATCGGAACAGGTGATGACGCGGGCGGATATCATGCGCGGCACTTCATACGATGCAGCGTACCGAATTTTCATACCATCTTCCCTCCGAGCTCATTGCCCAGGAGCCGCGGGAGCGCGGACGGTCGCGAATGCTGGTGGTCACTCCTCCCGATCGCTTCGAAGACGACACCTTCGCCAGCTTCCCTTCGCGTCTCGACGCCAGCGACGTCCTGGTCATCAACGACACGCGCGTCATCCCCGCGCGCCTCTACGCGAAGCCGAAGGGACAGATGACCAACCCCATCGAGTTCCTCCTCACGCGCGAGCGCGACCCGGCCACGTGGGAAACGTGGTGCCGCCCCGCGAAGCGCGTGAAGCCCGGCGACGTGGTCACCTTCTCCGATTCGCTGAGCGCCGAGGTGATCGAGAAAGAGGAAGGAACCGTGGTCATTCGGTTCGTCGGCGATCTGCACGAGATCGAGCGGCTGGGAATCCCGCCGCTGCCGCCGTACATTCATCGGCCCGACGCGCGGGAGAGCGATCGCGAGTCGTATCAGACCGTGTACGCGTCGCAGCGCGGCGCGGTGGCCGCGCCCACCGCCGGGCTGCACTTCACGCAGGAGATCCTCGACGAGATCGCGAACCGCGGCATTGACATCGTGCGCGTCACGCTGCACGTGGGCATCGGCACGTTCAAGCCCGTAAAGGCGGACGACATCGCCGACCACAGGATGGATTCCGAGCGCTACGACATCACGGCCGCCGCCGCGGACACGCTCAACGCCGCGCTGCAGGCGAAGCGGAAGATCGTGGCCGTGGGCACGACCAGCGTGCGCACGCTGGAGAGCGCGATCCGCGCCGGCAAGGGCGAGTTCCGCGCCGGCCACGCCGAGACGTCGATCTTCATCACGCCGGGCTTCGCGTTCCAGGCGGTAGACAAATTGTTGACCAACTTCCATCTGCCCGAGTCGACGCTGCTCATGCTCGTGTCCGCGTTCGCGGGCATGCAAACAATCCGTGACGCGTACGCGCACGCCATCCGCGAGCGATATTTTTTCTACAGCTACGGGGATTCGATGTTGATCACTTCGCGCTTCGCACGCTGAAAGGTGAAAGGGAAAAGGTGAAAGTGAACACCGCGCACTTTTACCTTTTCCCTTTCGCCTTTGACCGAAATCCCGAAAGGAATCCATGAAGAAACTTCTCGCGCTACTGCTGGCAGCCACGCTGCTCACTCCGATCGCAACGGCCCAGACTCCGCCGCCCGCGCCGCCCACTCCGCCCACCGACAAGAAAGCCGATCCCAAGGATCCGGAGAAGGCCGAGCAGGAGCCGCGGCCGGTCGAGCAGGAGCTGCAGAAGAAGGCCTCGCAGGCGAAGGACGCTCCCGCTCCCGCGCCCGCGGCGAATGCGCAGCAGCCCGCGCCCGGCGCCGTGGCGCCGGCTTCCGAGGCGGAGAAGAAGGATGAGAAGAAGTGGGACGTGATGAATCCGCCGGGACCGGCGTACGACGTCCCGCTCGACGTCACCACCGGCACGTGGATGTCCCTCGACGTCTCCCCCGACGGCAAGGAAATCGTCTTCGACCTCCTCGGCGATCTCTACACGATTCCCATCGGCGGCGGCGAGGCCAAAGCGCTCACCACCGGCGTCGCGTGGGACATGCAGCCGCGCTACTCGCCGAACGGCAAATGGATCGCCTTCACCAGCGATCGCAGCGGCGGCGACAACCTCTGGGTGATGAACCGCGACGGCTCCAACCCGAAGCAGGTCACGAAGGAAACGTTCCGCCTCCTCAATCAGCCGGCGTGGACGCCCGACTCCGAATTTCTCGTCGGCCGCAAGCACTTCACCTCCGAGCGCTCGCTGGGCGCGGGCGAGATGTGGCTGTATCACCGCAGCGGCGGCGACGGCCTGCAGCTGACCAAGAAGCGCACCGACCAGAAGGACACCGGCGAGCCGGTCTTCTCGCCCGACGGTCAATATCTTTACTTCAGCGACGACGTCACGCCCGGCCAGGTCTTCGAGTACAGCAAGGATCCCAACGGGCAGATCTACGTCATCCAGCGCCTCGATCGCGAGAGCGGCGACATCGACCGCTTCGTCGTCGGACCGGGCGGCTCCATTCGTCCCACGCCGTCGCCGGACGGCAAGTCGCTCGCGTTCATCCGGCGCGTCCGCTACCGGTCCACGCTCTACGTGAAGGACCTCGAGTCCGGGCGCGAGACGCCGCTGTACGGCGGCCTCGATCGCGACATGCAGGAGACGTGGGCCATCCACGGCGTCTATCCGGTCATGGCCTGGACGCCGGACTCGAAGTCGATCGTGTTCTGGGCCGGCGGCAGGATCAACCGCCTGGACGTGGACAAGTGGAGGACAGGCAACCCGGCCTGTCCGTCGCCTGGCAGGCAGGATTGCCTGCCGTCCACCATCCCCTTCCACGTGAAGTCGACGCGCCGCATCGAAGAGGCGGTGCGTTTCCCGGTCGACGTCGCGCCGAATCAGTTCGACGTGAAGATGCTGCGCTGGGTGCGCGTCTCGCCGCGCGGCAACGCCGTGCTGTACTCGGCCATGGGCTACATCTACGTGAAGGATCTGCCGAACGGCACTCCGCATCGCCTCACCAGACAGAACGAGCACTTCGAGTTCTATCCCGCCTGGTCGCGCGACGGAAAGTCGATCGTGTACGTGACCTGGAGCGACGAGAAGCTCGGCACGATCCGCGTGGCGCCGGCGGCGGGCGGCGAGGGCAGAGTGATCACGCCGCAGCCCGGCCACTACCTCGAGCCCGCCTTCTCACCGGACGGATCGAAGATCGTCTACCGCACCACCACCGACGGCTTCCTGAGCCCGAACATCTACGCGAACGAGTCCGCCATCTACGTCATCCCGAGCGCGGGCGGCAATGCGACGCGTGTGTCGAAGCGCGGCGCGCTGCCGCAGTTCGGCGCGTCGAACGACCGCATCTTCTTCATCACCTTCGAAGCGGAAGGCAAGCGCGCACTGCGCTCGATGGACATCGACGGCGGCGATGAGCGCGAGCACGCGGTCTCCGCGTTCGCCACGGACTTCGCGCTGTCCCCCGACGAGAAGTGGCTGGCCTGGCAGGAGAAGTTCAACGCGCACGTGATCCCGTTCGTGCGCACCGGCAAGAGCATCGAGATCTCGCCCGACATGAAGTCCATCCCCGTGACCACGGTCTCGAAGGACTCGGGCGAGTACCTGCACTGGTCGGGCGATTCGAAGAAGCTGTACTGGGCGCTGGGCCCCGAGCTGTTCTCGAAGGAGCTGAGCGACTCGTTCGCGTACATGCGCGAGGGCGACGCGAAACCGGTGGAGCCGAAGGGCACCTACATCGGCTTCAAGGAAAACTACGACATCCCCACCGGCAAGCTCGCGCTCACCGGCGCGCGCATCATCACGATGCGTGGCGACGAAGTGATCGAGAACGGCACGATCGTCGTCGACCGCAACCGCATCGTCGCCGTCGGCGCGAACGTGACCGTCCCCGCCGACGCGAAAGTGATCGACGTGCACGGCAAGACCATCATGCCCGGTATCGTCGACGTGCACTGGCACGGCTCGATGGGCTCGGAGCAGATCATCCCTCAGCAGAGCTGGGTCAACTACGCCTCCCTCGGATTCGGCGTGACCACCATCCACGATCCTTCCAACGACACCGCGGAGATCTTCACCGCCAGCGAGATGGCCAGGGCCGGCACGATCGTCGGGCCGCGCATCTTCTCGACGGGCACGATCCTCTACGGCGCGAAGTCGCCGTATCGCGCGGAGATCAACTCGCTCGACGACGCGCTGTCGCACCTGCGGCGCATGAAGGCCGTGGGCGCGTTCAGCGTGAAGAGCTACAACCAGCCGCGCCGCGATCAGCGCCAGCAGGTCATCGAGGCCGCGCGCCAGCTGCGCATGATGGTCGTGCCGGAAGGCGGCTCGCTCTTCATGCACAACATGACCATGGTCGTCGACGGGCACACGGGCGTCGAGCATTCCATTCCGGTGGCACACATCTACGACGACGTGCTGCAGCTCTGGCCGAAATCGCACACGGGCTACACGCCCACGCTCATCGTCGGCTACGGCGGCAGCTTCGGCGAGAACTACTGGTACCAGCACACGGATGTGTTCAACGACGATCGCCTGACGAAGTTCGTGCCGCGGCGCATCCTCGACTCGCGCTCGCGCCGCCGCATGATGATTCCCGAGGAGGAGTACAACCACATCGACAACGCGCGGGTCGCCAAGCAGCTCAACGACCTCGGCGTGTCGGTGCAGCTCGGCGCGCACGGCCAGCGCGAGGGACTCGGCGCGCATTGGGAGATGTGGATGATGGCGCAGGGCGGCATGCCGCCGCTGCAGGTGCTGCGCGCCGCGACGCTGTCCGGCGCGAAGTATCTGGCGATGGATCACGACATCGGCTCGCTCGAGACCGGGAAGCTCGCGGACCTGATCGTGCTCGATCAGAATCCGCTGGAGAACATCCGCAACACGCACACGATCCGCTACACGATGGTGAACGGACGCCTGTTCGACGCGGAGACGCTCAACGAGCTCGGAAATCACCCGCGCACCCGCAAACCGTTCTTCTGGGAAGTGCCGGGCAACGAGACGTGGGGCGCGGTGGCGACCGCGGCCACAGCGCACGACGAGGACTAGGCAAAACGTAGGACGGGCTTCAGCCGTCCAGACTCCGGGGCGGGCTGAAGCCCGCCCTACGTTTGTCACCAGTACGTCGTGGTCACCGTCACCGCGCCTTGCACGATGGCCTGACAGGCCATCCTCTCTCCTTCGGCGAACCCTTTCGAAAATCGCGTCTCGATCGACGTCGGCGCGCTGAGGTTCTCCGCTCCCTCCACCACCCGCACCTTGCAGCGCGCGCAGACGCCGACGCCGCCGCAGGAGTTGCCCAGGGGAGCGCCGGCGCGGCGGGCGACGTCGAGCAGCGTCTCGTCGCTGCGCGCTTCGGCGGAGAGGCCGAGGGGGGTGAATGTCACGATTCTTGACGCGGTGTTCACCGGGAGTTGGCGTCGCGCGACAAAACTTTCGTCCGCGAACGGCGTCTATTACAGCATGAGAACGCAGAGCCGAACGCCGAACGACGAAAGCCGCATCGCAGACGAGATCGTGAGCGTCCTGCCGGCGGGCCTCGCGCGCGCGTGCTCACCCGAGAAGCACACCATCCGCTACTCGGTGCGCGCGGAAGGGATGAAGCTGAAGACGATCGTGTTCAGCCGCGAGTCTCTGCAGCGCCTGGCCGAGGACCCGCAGCGCGACGTGAAGGTCGAGTACCTCAAGCGCGACCTGATGGCGGCCGCGGCTGCGCGCGGGGAGTTCCGGTACCCGCGTCTGCACGTGCATCCGGCCAAAGGCTTCCCGAAACGCTTCGCGCTGGGTCTGCCGCTCGTGGCCACCGGCTGCTGATTCGCACGCGTGCTTTTCCCGGCGCGCGCGATCCGGAGCGCGCGCGCAAGTGTCATCCTGAGCGGAGCGCAGCGCAGTCGAAGGACCTTCCGGCGTGCAATGCACAGGGGAAGGTCCTTCGACCGTCCTCCGCTTCGCTGCGGCGGCTCAGGATGACACCGTTGTGTGACGTTTCGTCGGTTGAGCGCTTGCTTTTCCGTCGAATCGACACCATATTGCCCGCATGGCTGTCGCTCTCGACGATCTCGACCTCCGCATCGTCTCTCTGCTCCTGAAAGACGCGCGGACGCCCGCGGCGCAGATCGCGGAACAGATCGGGCTCTCGCGGCCGGCGGTGGCCGACCGGCTGGACAAGCTCGAGCGCAACGGCGTCATTCGCGGCACGACCGCGGTCATCGATCCCACTGCCATCGGGCGCGGGGTCACGGCCTTCATCGCCGCGCGCGGCGCGTCGCTCTCGTCCGCATCGTGGAAAAAGTTCCGCGAGCTGATGGGGCGCGACGAGATTCTCGAAGTGCACACCGTGGCCGGCGACGACTGCTACCTCATCAAAGTGCGCGCGGAGTCGATCGGCGGCCTGAATCTGCTCGTGCAGCAACTGACCGCGCTGTCGCTGGCCACGCGCACCACCATCGTCATGGAAACGCATTGCGAGAAAGTCGGAGGCATCGACCTCGGCGGGAGCACCCGATGAAACACGAACGCGCCTGGGCCTGGGCTGCCTTTGCCACCGTCTGCGTCGTCTGGGGCACGACGTATCTCTTCATCCGCATCGCGCTGGAGACCATTCCGCCGCTGCTCCTCACCGGCGTACGCTTCACCGCCGCGGGCTTGATCATGCTCGTCGTGGCGCGTCTGCGCGGCGAGACCATTCCCACCGATCGGCGCACGCTGCTCAACCTCGCCTTGGTCGGCTTCTGCATGGTGGCCGTCGGCAACCTCGCGGTGGTGTGGGCCGAGCAGTGGGTGCCCAGCGGGATGGCCGCGCTGTTCGTGGCTACCGCGCCGTTCTGGATGGCGATGATCGAAGCGTTCCGCACCGGCGGCGAGCGCGTCGACCGGCGCGGCGCCATCGGCATGCTCATCGGCTTCGTCGGCGTGGCCATGCTGGTCACGCCCGGCGGCTCGGGTGGCAAGCTCAATCTGATGTTCGTGCTCGGCGCGCTGGCCATTCAGATCGGCGGCCTGGGATGGCAGTACGGCTCCGCGCACGCGAAGTACAAGATGAAGCACGTGCCGCTGATGTCGTCCTCGGCGTTGCAGATGCTCAGCGGCGGCGTCATGGTCGGCATCGTCGGCCTGGCGGCCGGCGAAGGACCGCGCTTCGCGCTGAACGCGCGTACGTTCGGAGCGCTCGCGTACCTGACCGTGTTCGGCAGCGTCGTCGCGTTCAGCGCGTACGTCTTCGCGCTCGCGCACATGCGCACCACCGTCACATCGCTCTACGCGTATGTGAATCCGGTGGTGGCCGTGTTTCTCGGATGGCTGATTCTCAGCGAGCCGCTGACGTGGGTTTCGATCGTGGCCATGGTGGTCATTCTCGGCGGCGTCGCGCTCGTGCAGAGCACGGGATGGACGAAGCGTCCAGTCGCGGTCGTTCCGGAGGAAGTGAAGAAAGCCGCATGAAGCGCATCGCTCTCATCCTCGCGGTCGCGTTGAGCATGCACGCCGATCCGGTCGTCCTGGAGCTCTTCACGTCGCAGGGCTGCTCCTCGTGCCCCTCGGCCGACGAGTTTCTGCGCAAGCTCGCCGCCAAAGACAAGCGCGTCATCCCGCTCGCGTTTCACGTCGACTACTGGAACTACCTCGGCTGGCGCGATCCCTTTTCGTCCGCCGAGTGGTCGCAGCGCCAGGGCGATTACGTGCGCGCGATGAAGCTCTCCACCGCGTACACGCCGCAGCTCGTGATCAACGGCTCGCGGCAGGTGGTGGGCT
>DATLBM010000289.1:0-2436 GCA_035526885.1 Thermoanaerobaculia bacterium
CACCGCATCTCCGACATCCTCGCCCAGCAAGGCATCCAAGTGGCCCGCAGGACCGTCGCCAAGTATCGCGAGGCGATGCACATCCAGCCGGCCAACCTGCGCAAGTCGATCTGACCACGCGGCCACACGCCGCGAAAGGAACCCGTAGATGAACCTGCACCTGACCGGCCATCACGTCGAGATCACTCCCGCCATCCGCGAGTACGTGACCGCCAAGCTCGCGCGCATCAACCGCCACTTCGACCACCTGATCGACGTGAACGTCATCATGACGGTGGAGAAGCTCGACCAGAAGATCGAGGCGAACGTGCACGTCGCGGGCAAGGAGATCCACGTGCAGTCGAACGACGCGGACATGTACGCCGCCATCGACGGGCTCATCGACAAGCTCGACCGCCAGGTCCTCAAGCACAAGGAACGCTTCGCGCCGCGCCACGCGACCGGCATCAAGCGTATGATCCCGGCCCCATGAATCTCGTGTCGCGCCTGCTGCCGCTGAACCACGTCCTGCTCGACCTGGACGTGAGCAGCAAGAAGCGCCTCTTCGAGCAGATCGGGCTTCTCTTCGAGAACTCGCGCCAGATCCCGCGCTCGCGGGTGTTCGACGCGCTCTTCGATCGGGAGAAGCTCGGCTCGACCGGGCTGGGCTACGGCGTGGCCATCCCGCACGGACGCATCAAGACCCTGAAGGAGCCGGTGTGCGCGTTCGTGCGCACCGTGGCGCCGATCGCCTTCGAGTCGCCCGACGCCCAGCCCGTGAACCTCGTGTTCGCGATGCTCGTCCCGGAGCACGCCAACGAAACGCACCTGGAGCTCCTCTCGGAGCTCGCCCAGATGTTCAGCGACAACACGCTGCGTGACGAGCTCGCGAAGACCCCCGACATCCAGGCGGCCCACCGGTTGATCACCGAGTGGTCGCCCTATGCCCCGGCTCAGCGTACAGCAGCTGTTTGACGACCGCCGCGAGCGGCTCGGGCTTTCCTGGGCCGCGGGAAAGTCCGGCGCGGCGCGCGAATTCACCGGCGACATGCTGCGCAAGCCCGGCATCGGCCTCATCGGCCACCTGAACCTCATCCACACGCTGCTCGCGCAGGTCATGGGCCGGCGCGAGATGGATTACATCGAGAAGCTCGAGGTGAACGCGCGGCGCCAGACGATGGAAGGCATGTGCAAGGGCGACATCGTCACCATCATCGTCGCCGAGGGGCTGGAGCCCCCGGCCATCCTCGCCGAGTGCGCGGAGAGCGCCGGGGTGCCGCTGCTGAAATCGCGCGAGACGAGCCAGCATGTGATCAACGTGCTGCGCCCGTACATGCAGCAGGAGCTGGGCGAGATCACGACGCTGCACGGCGTGATGCTGGACGTCCTGGAAGTGGGCGTGCTCATCACCGGCGATTCGTCCATCGGCAAGAGCGAGCTCGCGCTCGAGCTGATCTCGCGCGGGCACGGCCTCGTCGCCGATGACGTGGTGGAGCTGCAGCAGATCGCTCCGGACACGATCCAGAGCCGCTGCCCGCCAATGCTGCGCGACTTCCTCGAGGTCCGGGGGCTGGGCGTGCTCAACATCCGCTCGATCTTCGGCGAGACGGCGGTGCGCCCGCGCAAGGCGCTGCGCCTCATCGTGCAGCTGGAGCCCTTCGAGCCCGGCCTCGAGCCGAAGGATCGCCTCGCCACGCGCGCCGGCACGCAGGACATCCTCGGCGTCGAGATCCCCACCGTCACGCTGGCGGTGGCGCCGGGACGAAACCTCGCGGTGCTGGTGGAGGCGGCGGTTCGCAACCACATCCTCATCACGCGCGGCATCAATTCCACCGCGGAATTCATCAAGCGCCAGGAAGACGCCATGCGCGGCGAGGGCCAATCCTGATGCAGGTCGTCGTCCTCTCGGGCGTGTCGGGCTCCGGGAAAAGCGTGGCGTTGAAGGCGCTCGAGGACGCGCACTTCTTTTCCGTCGACAACCTGCCGGCGGACCTCATCCCCCCGCTCATCGAGTCCGCGCAGTCGCGCGGCGAGAAAAAAGTGGCCATCAGCGCCGATGCGCGCAGCCGCGAGACCCTCGGGCAGCTCCCGGAGATCGTCGACCAGCTGCGCGTGCGCGGCCACGATGTGCGCGTGATCTTCCTCGACAGCACCGATGAAAGCCTGGTGCGCCGGTTCTCGGAGACGCGCCGCCCGCATCCGCTCGCATCCGAGGGTCGATCGTTGCGTGACGCGATCGCCGAAGAGCGCGCAATCCTCGCGCCGCTCGCCGAGATCGGGCATCGCATCGACACCAGCGTGCTGCTACCCGCGCAGCTGCGGCAATGGGTGCAGGACCTGGTGGTCACGGACCGCTCGCGCCTGGTGCTCACGTTCGAGTCGTTCGGCTTCAAGGCCGGCGTGCCGCTCGACGCGGACTACGTGTTCGACGCGCGCTGCGTGCTGCCCAACCCGCAC
>DATLBM010000290.1:0-5971 GCA_035526885.1 Thermoanaerobaculia bacterium
GTGGGTCGGCATCGACACGCGTCCGGCCGCCATCAGGAACTTCCTCGCCTACTCGCTCGTGCGTCTCGGCGTCGATCACATCGACATCTACCGCCCCTCCCGCCTCGACCCGAACGTGCCCATCGAAGACACCATCGGCACTATCGCCGATCTCGTGAAGGCCGGTTACGTGCGGTCCATCGGATTGTCGGAGGTGGGCGCCGAGACGATCCGCCGCGCGAACGCCGTGCATCCCATCACCGACCTGCAGATCGAGTACTCGCTCATCAGCCGCGGTCCCGAGGAGACGATTCTGCCGGCGGTGCGCGAGCTGGGGATCGGAGTCACCGCGTACGGCGTGCTGTCGCGCGGACTGCTGGCCGGCTCGCGTCCAGGCGCGCGCGACTTCCGCGCGTTCCTGCCGCGCTTCCGGAACGACAACCTCGCGCGGAATCAGAAGCTGATCGACGCGCTGCAGACGATCGCCAGGACGAAGAACGTCACGCCGGCGCAGCTCGCCATCGCCTGGGTGCTCGCGCGCGCCGAGGACATCGTCCCCGTGATCGGCGCCCGCACGCGCGCGCAACTCGCCGAGTCGCTGGGCGCGCTGAACATCCGACTGAGCGACGACAATCTGCGCGAGATCGAGGAGGCCGTCCCCGCGGACGCGGTGGCCGGCACGCGCTACGACGAACATCAGATGCGCGTGCTGGACAGCGAGCGGCGATGAGCGAAGACCTGGTCCTGGAGTCGATGGGCTCGCGGGCGCGGCGCTTCGCCTTCCCCGTGCCCGACGCGCTGCTCGCGGTGATGTACGGGCTGGCCGCCGTCTTCGACTATTTCCCGCAGGTCCGCGACGGCCTGGTCTACGCACTCTTCATCGAAGCCGGCTTCCTGCTGATGCAGGGCACGCTGGTCGACGTCGCCACGCGCCTGCGCAAGCGCCCGCCGGTGTGGCTCATTCCGTTCATCGTCGCCGGCGTCGTGCTGGCCGACGTCGGAGGCGCGCGCGGCCTGGTGGTGCTGGCCTGGGAGCGCGGGATGCTGGTCTTCGTGCCGATGATGATGTCGCTGCTCGAGCGCGGCTGGATCCTGTGGCAGATGCCCGTGCGCGCGCCGGTGCAGAAGATGGCGGCGCGCGCGCTGATCTCGAACCGCATCGTCACCGGCCTGGCCCTCGCCTTCCTCACCCTCGGCGTTAATTTCGCCTTCGCGTCCTTCGGCGCGCAGTGGCCGATGCTGTGTGCTGGCGCGATCTACTTCGGCATCGCCGCGTTCGACGACGCCCGCGTGCGCGGCCCGCGATTCGCCGCGAATCCCCGCGTGCTCTTCCGCTACGACGTCCTCGGCACGAAGTACCTCGAGCCGCTCTAGCGTGATAAAGATGACGACATGAACATCGGCATCATCGGAGCGGGACACATCGGCGCAACGACCGCGCGTCTCTTCATCGACGCGGGGCATCACGTCGCCATCGCCAATTCGCGCGGACCGGAAACGCTGCGCGACCTCGTCGCGGAGCTCGGTCCGAACGCGCGTGCGGCGACTGGCGAGGAGGCGGCGCGTTTCGGCGACGTCGTGCTGCTGGCCATTCCGCTGAAGGACTACACGACGCTGCCCGGCCTCGGCGGCAGGATCGTCATCGATGCGATGAACTACTACCCCAATCGCGACGGCAACATCGCGCCGCTGGACTCGGGCGAGCAGACTTCCTCCGAGCTCGTTGCCGCACATCTCGAAGGCGCGAGGATCGTGAAGGCCTTCAACACGATCTGGTTCGAGCACCTGAAAACGCAGGGCAACAAGAGCGCACCCGTCGAGCAGCGCCGGGCCATCTTCGTGGCCGGCGATGATGCCGAGGCGAAAGGCGTCGTCATGAAGCTGATCGAGGAGATCGGTTTCGGTCCCGTGGACATGGGCACGCTCCGCGAGAGCAGCGCGCAGCAGCCGAACGCCGCGATCTACAACCGCGACGTGACGGTGGCCGCGGCGCGGGCGTTGACGAACAGGTAACCGTTGGCGGCCAGGCGTCCGACGATCAGCGCAATCGCCCCCGCCAGCGCACCGACGAGGTCGAGCGTGCCGATCGTGAAGAAGAGCGCGATGGCCAGTCCCGCCGTCTCGATCGCCGTGGCCCACGTCACCACGCGCGTGCGATGCGCGACGATCCATCGCGCGCGCTGCACGGACAGCAGGTACTCGAGCGCGGGCAACAGCGCGAGCACGCGCACGGGCCAGATCGTGAATGCCGCCAGCTCCTTCGACAAACCGGACACGCGCTCGAACCAGATCGCCTGCAACGGCGTGAACGCCACGAATGCCAGCGCCAGCGACGAAGTCACGGCCAGCCAGAACGCGGTGCGCCGCACCACGCGCGCGGCGGGCAGCGCGATGCCCACTTCCTGAAAGGCCACGCCGCCGCTGCGGAACAGGAACGCCAGCGACTGCACGACCGGCCACACCGCGAGCGATTGCAGCGGCGCGCGTCCGCGTCCCAGACCGAACGTGACCAGCGGTCCGAGGGCCATGGAGAGCATCGAGGTGAGCGCGAGGGGAAAGTAGAACGCCGCGATCTGACGGAAGCGGAGCAGCGTTCCTTCGACCGGGTCGCTCTGCATCAGATCGCGCACGACGTGGCGCGCCATCCAGCGGCTGGCCGCGGCTTCGAACACGACGCCGCAGACCAGCGCCAGCGCTCCGATGACGGAGCCGCGCACGTCGAGCAGCCAGGCCGCGAGCGCGGCGGTGGCCGTCATCGTCGTCAGCCGCACCACCGTGCCGTACGCAACGCGTCGGGTGAGGTGTTGGCGCACGAGAATGCCCTGGTAGAAGCGCCGGTAGCCGATGGCCGCGGGCCACGGAATCATGATGATGGTGGAGAGATGCGCGAGCTCGGAGACGCCGTGCGGCAATCCGATCAGCGTCTCGCCGACCCAGCGAAACACGACCGGAATCGCCAGCACGATCATGCCCAGCGTCACCAGCGCGTTGAGGATGTTCGCGAAACGGCGCAGCGCCAGGTAAGACGCGCGGTCGCGCACGAGCGCCGTCGCCGCCGAGAGCAGCATCATGATCGGCGACTCGATCAGCCACGCCAGCGCGGTGGCCACGCCGTACGCCGCCAGGCTCTGCGCCGCCGCAGGCATGCGCGCCACGATGGCCGCGATGTACGGCCCTTCCAGGGCCATCATGAACCACGTCGCCGCCAGCGGAAGCCAGAACAGGAGAACGCCGGAGGCGCGAAGCGGATAACGGCCGGTCATTGCGCGGCGCGCATTCTATGGTCGCGCGCCGCTCACAACACCTTCTTGGCCAGCTTCTTCACGGCCTTCTTCACGGGCGACTTCTTCCTGCGCATGGCGGCGATGGCCGTGACGGCGGTGGTGACGGTGGCGATGGCGATCCCCGCCGCCTGCTCCTTGCCGGCGTCGTCGAGATCGTTCCAGTACGCGAGCAGCCGTCCCACCTTCGACTCCGCGGACCGCTCCGCCTCATTCCACTTCTTCGCCACCCCGTCGATGGCCTTGATGGTCGCCGTGCGCAACATGGGTTCGATCGCGGTTGTTTTCATGACGGTTTCGTGGTGCAAGCAACGAACCGGCGGGATTCCGCGCCGCGCGGCCCTCTAGTCTCGCGAAGATGGAAAACGTTGCGTGCTACCCTGCGGCGATCCAACTCAGGTCTCCCTTGAGAGCACGAAACAGGTCCCTCCCGTGGCTTGCCGCGGCCGTGGCGGCGGCTGCGCTTTTCGCCTTCTGGTCCTTGCGCTCGCGCGACGCATCGGGCGCACGCGGAGCCCGTTTCGTCGAAGCGCGCGTGAGCGGATTGCCGTGGGCGCCGCTGCGCACGCGCCCCTCGAATTCGCGCGCGTCCGCCTCGGCCAAAGCGCTGCGCGGCGCCGCTCCTCCTTCCGCCGACGTCGGCCTCGACGTAGCGCGCATGGAGTTGCTCGCCGAGCATCCCGCGCGCGCGATTCCGAAGCTCGCCGCCGCCGCGAACGCCAGCCGCGACCCCGCCATCTGGAACGACCTCGCCGCCGCGTACGACGCCGCGGACGATCGCACGAACGCGCTGTCCTCGGTCGATCAGGCGCTGGTGTTCGATCCCGCTTTCCGCGAGGCCCTCTTCAATCGCGCGCTGCTACTGGAGCGCTTCCACCTGCGCGAGCCCGCCATTGCCGCATGGCGCAACTACCTCGCCCACGACCAGGCGCCCGGCTGGCGCGAAGAGGCTCTGCGCCATCTCCAGGCGCTCGACCAACCGCTGCGCACATTCGCATCGGAGATCGACCGGCAGTACGCACGTCTCGAGCGCGGCGATCGCGGCGCGGCACACGACCTCATCTCCATCGATGCCGGCGATGCGCGCACGTTCGGCGAGCTGCAGGGCCTCGCGCGCTGGGGCGAGGCGTGGCTCAGTCACGACCAAGCCGCAGCCGAACGCCATCTCGCGGCGATGCGCACTCTGGCCACGGAGCTGGCAGCGATGAATGGCGAGATGCTGCTCCTCGATTCCGTCGAGGCCATCGCTCACGCCGATGCGCGCAAACGCGACGCCCTCGCGCGCGCACACATCGCCGTCCGCGACGGCCGCGATCTCTACGACCGCTTGCGCGCGATGGAGAAGTGCGAGGCGAAGATGAAACCCGCGATCCGCGACCTCGCCTCGGCCGGCAGTCCGTACGTGCTGCAGGCCCGTCTCTACTCGGCGACCGCGAAGTACTGGCAGTCGCGGGATGCGGAGGCGATCGCGGACTATCGCGCGCTGTCGGCAATCATTCCGGAGCGCTACGCCGCGCTGCGCGCGCAACTGGAGTGGCAGTGGGCGGCCATTACCGTCACCCGGGCGGAGTCCGGAGCCGCGGTCACGCACCTCGCCCGCGCCATCGAGATCTTCAATCGCCTCGGCGAGCGGGCGCACGCCGCACACATGCACAACATGACCTCGCAGGCGTACGCCATGGTGCGCGACGACGCGCGTGTGGCCGAACATCTCGAGCTCGCGCTGCGCGAGCTCGGCCCGACGACTTCGAGCGCAATCGTGCACACGCTCAACGGCATGGTCAACGACGCGCTGGCCCGCGACGACTGGCGTGCCGCGCGCTCGTTCGTGAACCTGCAGCTCGCCGTCAACGAGAGCGCCAACGACGCCGAGCTGCAGATCGCCGCGCTCCTGCGCCGCGCGCGACTGCACGCACATCTCCAGGATTTCGCCGCGGCGCAAAGCGATCTCCGCGCCGCGAAGAGCATCGCCGAATCCGTGCTCGACGACAAACGGCGCACGAAAGTCGAGATCGACTGCGACGCCGCGACGGCCGTGCTCTCGAACGATCCACGCACCGCCATCCCGCTGCTCACCTCCGTCCTCGGCTACGTCGACACGAAAGGCTCGCGCCGCCTGATGCCCGAGCTGCTGCTGCGCCGCGGCCGGATGTATCTCGCCACCGGCGACCACGCGCACGCGGCCGCGGATTTCGAAGCGGGCATCGTGCTCGTGGAAGAAGCGCGGGGCAGCCTCGAGAAAGGCGAACGGCGCTGGGGCGCGCTCGACCCGGCCCGCGATCTGTTCGATGAGGCGATCGCCGAGTCGTTGCGGTCCGGCGGCGCTGAACGGGCGTTCGCGTACGCGGAACGCAAGCGCGCGCGCTCGCTGGCAGACGTCGTCGCGCAGCGTTTCGATCCTGCCCGCATTCCGGCGAATGCGGTGCTCATCGAGTACGCCGCGCTCCGCGACCGGCTGCTCGTCTTCACAATCGACCGCGGCGGCTATCGCGTCGATGAGTCGAAGGTCAGCCGCGACGAGCTGACCGCGCTCGCGAAACGCTTCGTCGACGCGTTACGCGAAGGCGATCGCGACGCGAGAAAAGGCGCCGCGGCGCAATTGCACGCACTGCTGATCGCGCCTGTCGCTTCATCCATTGGTTCGCATTCCGAGGTGGCGTTCATCACCGATGCGTTCACTTCGGGCATTCCGTTCGCGGCGCTGCCGGGCG
>DATLBM010000291.1:0-2581 GCA_035526885.1 Thermoanaerobaculia bacterium
CGCTTGCGATCGATGCCGAACGGCTTCATTGCCAGGAGCGGCAGCGCGGCCAGCTTTTTCAAAAGCGGCGGATGCTCGGGATTGAGCTGGTAATGGCCGCCGGCCAGATACGCGTAACCCGAGGAGAGGTGGACGCCTTCATCGGTCGTCGGTGAGGTGGTCAGGATGTCGCCGCTGGCCAGCGCGATGAACGAGCAGAGCGCGACGGCGCAGACGATCCACGCCGCCGCACTCGCATTCGATTTCACGACATCAGTTCCCGCAGCACGAACGGCAGGATGCCGCCGTTCTCGTAGTAGTCGACTTCGATCGGCGTATCGATGCGCACCGTCACCGGCACGTCCTGCGACGCGCCGTTCTTATGGATGCGCAGCGTCGCCTTCTGGCGCGGGCGCAGCGTGCCTTCGATGCCCGCGACGTCGAACGTCTCCGTGCCGTCGAGGCCCAGCGTCTGCGCGTTCGTGCCTTCCTCGAACTGCAGCGGGAGCACGCCCATGCCCACGAGATTGGAGCGGTGGATGCGCTCGAAGCTCGCCGCCACGACGGCGCGGACGCCGAGGAGCTTCGTGCCTTTGGCGGCCCAGTCGCGGGAGCTGCCCGTGCCGTATTCTTGGCCGGCCATGATCACCAGCGGCGTGGCGTCCTTCGCGTAGCGCATGGCCGCGTCGTAGATCGACAGATTGTCGCCCGACGGATAGTGCACCGTCACGCCGCCTTCCACGCCCGGCACCATCAGGTTCTTGATGCGCACGTTGGCGAACGTGCCGCGCGTCATCACGCGATCGTTGCCGCGGCGCGAGCCGTAGCTGTTGAAGTCCTGCACGTCCACGCCCTGCTCGTTGAGGTAGCGGCCGGCCGGCGACGACGGTTTGATCGAGCCCGCGGGGCTGATGTGGTCCGTCGTGACCGAGTCGCCGAAGATCGCCAGCGGACGCGCGCCGGTGATGTCTTTGGCCGCTGCTTTCTGCGCGTCGCCGTCTTCGAAGAAGGGCGGCTCCTGGATGTACGTCGACGCCGGATCCCACTCGTAGACGTGACCCGTCGACGAGGGGATCTCGTTCCACATCGGGTTCTTCTCCGCGAAGTTGTCGTACATGCGGCGGAAGTCGTCCGGCGCCAGCGCGCCTTTCATCACGTCGCGCACCTCGGCCAGCGTCGGCCAGACGTCGCGAAGGTAAACATCCTGACCGTCCTGGTCCTGGCCGAGCGGCTCGTTGGCGAAGTCGACGTCGATGCGTCCCGCCAGCGCGAAGGCCACCACCAGGGGCGGCGACATCAGGAAGTTTGCCTTGATGGACTGGTGCACGCGCGCCTCGAAGTTGCGGTTGCCGCTGAGCACCGACACGCCGATGAGGTCATGCCGCGTGATCGCGTCTTCCACGCGCGGGTCGAGCGGTCCGGAGTTGCCGATGCAGGTCGTGCAGCCGTAGCCCACGGTGTGGAATCCGAGCTGGTTCAGATACTTGTCCAGCCCCGACTTGCGGTAGTACTCCGTGACCACGCGCGAGCCCGGCGCGAGCGAGGTCTTCACCACCGGCGCGACTTTCAGTCCGCGCTCGACGGCCTTCCTGGCCACCAGTCCGGCCGCCAGCATCACCGAGGGATTCGAAGTGTTGGTGCACGAGGTGATGGCGGCGATGAGCACGTCGCCGTGATGCAGGTCCGCCACGTGCGTCGGCGTGTCCTCGGCGAACGCCACGGCGTCGACGCGGTCCGGCGAGGGGCGGTTGTTGACCATCTCGTATTCGGTGAGCTCGCTCGTGTTGCGCGTGTCTTTCGGACCGGGCACGGTGGTCGGCTCCTGCTCGCCGCCGCCCGCGACGTGCGGCGTCTTCGCCTCCGCGCCCACGATGGTCTTGACCTTCCGCTCCACTTCGGAGGCCGTCTTGCCGTAGCCGTTCGGCGCGTCGGCCTGCAGCATGTTCACGAACATCGTCTTGATGTCATCCAGGTCGATGCGGTCCTGCGGACGTTTCGGTCCCGCCACGGACGCGCGCACACTGGAGAGGTCGAGCTCGAGCACTTTCGTGTAGTCGACCTGCCCCTTCCTGGGGATGCCGAACATGCCCTGCGCCTGGTAGTAGCTCCGGAACGTGTTGATCTGTTCGTCCGTGCGGCCGGAGAGCGCGAGGTAGCGGCACGTCTCCTCATCGATCGGAAAGTAACCCATCGTGGCGCCGTACTCCGGGGCCATGTTCGCGATGGTGGCGCGATCGGCGACCGGCAGCGACTCCGCGCCCTCGCCGAAGTACTCGACGAACTTGCCGACCACTTTCGCGCGACGCAGAAGCTGCGTGATGGTCAGGACCAGGTCCGTCGCAGTCACGCCTTCCTTCAACTGGCCGGTGAGATGGACGCCGATGACGTCCGGCGTCAAAAAGTAAACAGGTTGACCAAGCATCCCCGCTTCGGCCTCGATGCCGCCCACGCCCCAGGCGACGATGCCCAGGCCGTTGATCATCGTCGTGTGCGAGTCGGTGCCGACCAGCGAGTCCGGATACCACACGCCGTCCTTCTCCAGCACGCCGCGCGCGAGGTACTCGAGGTTGACCTGGTGCACGATGCCGATGCCCGGCGGCAC
>DATLBM010000292.1:0-4114 GCA_035526885.1 Thermoanaerobaculia bacterium
GCTCGAACGCTCCCCGCGCACGGTGCTGGACCTCGGATGCGGCGAAGGCTGGCTCTCGCGTGCTCTGTCGTCTCACGGCGTTCGCGTGACGGGCGTCGACTTTTCGCTCCCGCTTGCCTGCGCGGCGCGCGCCGTCGTCGCGACTTACGACGCGCTCCCCTTCGCGTGCTCTTTCGACACCATCGTGGCGAACTTCTCGCTCCTCGACGACCGCCTCCCGCCCCTCCCCCCGCACACCCGCTTCATCATCCAGACCCTGCATCCCGGTGCCGCGGCAGAAGATGGCTGGCGCACCGCGGACGTGGCGGGGTGGAGCGAGCCGATGCCGTGGTACTCGCGCACGATGGAGTCGTGGCTGCGCTCGTTGAACGAGCGTTACGCGAAAGTGGAAGTGCGCGAGCCGCAGTGGCCGGACGGGCGGGGGGCGGCGTCGGTGATCTTCGTGTGCGGCTAAGACTTCTTCGGGATGTACATGACGCCAGGAACGTTTGCGAAATCGGCGTCGCTGGTCACCACGCGCGCCTCGTGGATTTGGGCCGTGGCGAGGACGATTGCGTCAGCCATCGGTAACTTGTGAGCAATGCTCAGATCCGCGGCCATTACCGCCAATTCGTCCGTTAACGGAACGATCTGCGTCTTGTGCATCGCCGCGACCGCATCGAGAGCTGCCTCTCGAGGCAAAAGACGCTTCGCGTGTTTGTAAACCTCGTAGACCACGATCGTAGGCGTGATCACCGATGTCGCCGGGCGTAAGTGGCGCGCGAATTCGTCAGCGAGAATTCCGTCTGTAAGGAACTCCAGCCACCCCGACGAATCCACGATGATCAATAGCGATCCTTCTTCTCGCGGAAACCAGTGGTCGGAATCCCTTTCAGAATTCCGCGGTACGCGGATAGTGGTTTGTCGGGCACGAGGATGATCAGATTCCCGCTCCGGATGACCTGCATTTCCTGCCCGGGCTTGATGGACATCCCTTCACGCACTTCTTTGGGGATCACCACCTGATATTTCGGAGATACGCGTGTCTTGGCCATGTTTCACCTGTATGCATGCATCGATCCGAAAATCGTAGCACGCCACCCAACAAAAAAAGCCCGGCTGCGCCGGGCTTTCGTCAACATTCTGAATGGTGCCCAAGGCCGGACTCGAACCGGCACGGATTTCTCCACACGCCCCTCAAACGTGCGCGTCTACCAATTCCGCCACTTGGGCTGGCGATTCAAAGAAACGACGGACTACTTCCTGACGGGCGCGGTGGGCGCCGACGTGTCACCGGACATGACCGATCCGCGAGGGCGGGCCTGCAGCACCGCCAGCGCCATCGAGGTGATGACGAAGGCGATGAAGAATCCCGTCGTCAACTTATGCAGGAGCGTGGTCGCGCCGCGCGCGCCGAACGCCGTCTGCGAGCCGCCGCCACCGAATGCGCCCGCCAGATCCGCACCCTTGCCCTGCTGGACGAGGACGACGAGGATCAGGAAGATGCTGATGATGACGTGGACTGTGACGAGAAAATAGATCATGAACTCTCCGGTGAATGCCTGACCGTGAACCGGTCAGGGCAGCGGATTCTTCCCGGAAAACGGCCCCGCGTCAAGCCATGGATGCATGAATGGCGAGGAACTTCCGCGAGTCCAGGCTGGCCCCGCCCACGAGGAACCCGTCGATGGTCCCGTTCGCCACCAGATCGTCGACGTTGTCCGGGGTCACGCTGCCGCCGTAGAGAATCGCCGACTGCGCCAGCGTTTCCGGCCAGAAGCGGCTCAGCGCCTGTCGAATGTCGATCAGCGTCTCCGCCACCATCTCGCCCGACGCGTTGCGTCCCGTGCCGATCGCCCACACCGGCTCGTACGCGATGACCACCGTGGCCGCGCTTTCCAGCGCCTCGACCGCAGCTTCCTTGATCTGATCGGCGAGATGCCGGGCCACGTGCCCGGCGTCGCGCACCTGCAGGTCCTCGCCGATGCAGAGCACGGGCGTCAGTCCGCTGCGAATGGCCAGCGACAACTTCCGCGCGATCAGCGCGTCGTTCTCGTGAAAGAGGCCGCGGCGTTCGGAGTGGCCGAGGAGGACGTAGTCGGCGCCGCACTCGCGGAGCATGCGCGGGGAGACTTCGCCCGTGAACGCGCCCGATTCGTGATCGCTGCAGTTCTGTCCCGCCACGCCGAATCCCTCTCCGCAGCGCGCGACCTGCGCCAGGAACGGGAACGGCGGCGCGATCACCAGCTCCACGTCGCGCGGGTCCGCGCCGCCCACGCTCGCGAGATACCGCTCCACGCCCTCGGGCGGCAGATTCATTTTCCAGTTCGCGATCAGGTAGCGCATGAGGAGCGATGAGAGAGACGAGCGATGAGAGATGAACGATGAGCGATGAGCGATGAGCGACGAGAGCGGTTCATTGCTCATCGCTCATCGCTCATCGTTCATCGCTTCATCTCGTTCACTCTACTACGCCGTGTAACGATTTTTGCCGCTGCGTTTCGACGTGTAGAGACGCTCGTCCGCGCGGCGCACGAGGTCGTTCGCGACGGCGTCTTCGCGGCGGAACTCGGCCAGGCCGATGGAGACCGAGCACTGGATCGCGCCTTCCTCGTCGGTGGGGATCGTGACCTCGCGCACTTTCGCGAGAATGCGCTCCGCCACCGCCTGGGCGCCGCCGAGGTCCGTGTGCGGAAGGATCACCGCGAACTCGTCGCCGCCGTAGCGGGCGATGATGTCCGTCGGCCGCAGCGTTTCGCGCACGCAGCCGCACAGCTCCGACAGCACGACGTCGCCGATCACGTGGCCGAAGCTGTCGTTGATCTGTTTGAACTCGTCGATGTCGAACATCAGCAGCGAGAGCGGCACGCCGAACGTGCGCGCACGCTCGATCTCGTGCGGCAGTTGCCGGCGGAAGTAGCGCCGGTTCCAGATGCCGGTCAGGTCATCCGTCTCGGCCAGGTTCACGATGCGGTCGCGCACGCGGATCGTGTCGAAGAGCATCGAGACCTGCGTGGCGAAGATGTCCAGGATGCGCTGCTCGCGCGCGTCGAACGGATCGCGCCGGGCCAGGAGAAGCATGCCCGCGGTGCGGCGCTCGTGCTCGAGCAGTGCCGAGGCCACGTGTTCGAGTCCGACGTTCGCGGCGGGAGGAAGATGATCGTGCTCCCACTTGACCACGATCTCCGTCGATGCGAACGAGACCGGGATCAGCGACTCCAGCGTGGAGCGGATCGAGCTCACGAATTCGTCGCTGACGAGATCCCCCGCGCCGCTGCGCGTGCTCACGTAGAGGTCGAGGTGCTGCTCGAGCATGACCGCGGCGCCGGCGTCGAACGGCACGCAGCGCAGCAGGGTCGCGAACCCGCGCGAGAAGAGGTCGCCCACGGACTCGCTGCGCACGACCGTCGACGTCAATTCCTGGATGAGCGACAACAGGTCGCTGAGCTGGCGATGCTCGGCGCGCAGGCGCGCCAGCTCGTCCAGCGTTCTCTCTTCCGCCATCTGCGAACCCGCCGCAATTGTAGCGTTCCTGCTCATGCTCACTCGATACAATGCGCCCGTGTTGATCGAGGCGGAGACGATTCCGTACGAGCCGGCGCAGCTCCGCGGCGAGCGGCTGCTGGTGCTCGCCCCGCATCCCGATGATGAGGTCATCGGCTGCGGCGGTCTCGTCGCCCAACACCTCCGCGAAAAACGAGTCGTTCGGATTGTCGTCGCCACCGACGGCAGTCAGGGCGGTTCCGCGGAAGAACGAGAGCAGGAATCGCGCCGGGCGCTGGGGCGACTGGGCGATGGCGGTGAGCTCGTCTTTCTGCGATTCCCCGACCGGTCGTTCGGTCGAGAGGCAATGCCGCGCCTGCGCCAGGCCCTCCTCGTTTTCCATCCCGATCTCATCCTCGTTCCCAGCCCCATCGAGATCCATCCCGATCACCTCGAGCTTGCACGCGTCTTCTGCGACCTCGTCCAGAGCGACGACACGCTGTTCGCGGATCTGGCCACGGCGCGCGTGGCGTTTTACGAAGTGGGCCAGCCGCTGCGGCCGAATGCGATCGTCGACATCACCGGCGTCGCGGAATCCAAGTACGCGGCCATCGCCGAGCACGCGTCGCAGCTCGAGCAGCGCGACTACGTC
>DATLBM010000293.1:0-12175 GCA_035526885.1 Thermoanaerobaculia bacterium
GCCCTTCAGGACTTCTACTCCATCGACTCTTCCGCTTCCGCTGAAGCGAAACGTGCCGCCGAACTCCGCCTCCAGCGTCACGATGCAGTCGACGACGTCGCCGGTTTGCAACTCGCGCGTGAGCTCGCAGCGATCGATGCCCGTGAAGAAGCCCTGTTCCTTGAAAACGAGTCCGCCCGCGAATTGCGCCATGGCCTCGACGGCCATGATCTGCGGCATGGGGTCATTGGCGGTGACGAGATAGGTGCCTGCGATGGTTTTCTCGCCGCGAGCGCTGACGGCGCTCGCGGCTCTGAATGGGATCTGGTGCGGGAGCTTCGCTAGCCAGTTCATAGGACCTATAGGACGTATAGGGCCTATAGGACCTATACCTGCTGGGCCAGGCGAGATTCTACGAATTCGGCGAGAGTTGCCACCGAGCGGAACGAGTCGCGCGCCGAGCCTTCGTTCTTCACCTTGATGCCGAATTCGCTCTCCAGCATCACCACGATCTCCAGCGCGTCGATGGAGTCGAGGCCGAGGCCGCCCGCGAAGAGCGGCTGGTCATCCGGAATGTCGTCCGGGGTCATGTCTTCGAACTTCAGCCGCTCGATGAGCAGCTCTTTGAGTTTGCGTCGGAGGTCCGTGGTCATAAGGGCGGTCAGAGTTTAGCAGCGGCGGGCACCGCGTCCCATGAAATGCGCGGTGCGATCTTGCCGAGGCGCTTCTGCAGTTTGACGAGGAGGAAGAACAGCGCGAGCTTGAAGCGGTTGTTGCGGGTCGTAAAGACGTCGCCCGCCAGCACGCCCACGACGGCGGTCAGGAGGCCCCAGCGCTCGGAAGGCTGGAGAAAGACTTCCATGAAATCGCGATCGTAGAAGTGCTCGATGAAGCGCAGGTACTTGTCGAGACCCTTCTGCATGTCGGACTCGTACGCGCGCAGCGCGCGCATCGATCCTTTTTGCAGCTTCTCGAGCACCGCGGCCGTGGCCAGGTCCGCGGACTTCATGGCCATGAACACGCCCGTCGAGAAGATCGGGTCGAGGAAGCCGGCCGCGTCGCCGATGAGCGCGTAGTTCGGGCCGACCAGCTCCTTCATGCGGAACGAGAAGTCTTTGCGCGCGTAAATCTGCGAGACGCGCGTCGCCTGCGCCATGCGCTGTGCCACCCACGGCGTCGAAGCAATGGTCCGCTCCAGCAGCGCCTCGGGCGTCAGCCCGCAGCGCGTGAAGTGATCGCGATCCACGACCAGGCCGACGCTCATCACGTCCTTCGTGATCGGGATCAGCCAGAACCACGAGTCGCGCAGCACGACGATGACCGTGTTGCCCGCATCCTTGCCCGCATCGCGCGGCACGCCGGTGAAGTGCGCGAAGAAGGCGATCTTCTTCAGCGACGGCACGTCCTCGCGCTCCGTGGCGCGGTTGCCGACGATGGAGCTGTGCCCGCTGGCATCGAGGACGAAGCGCGCCTCGAGGTTTCCGTTCACGACGACCTTGTTCGGATCGGAGAGATCGATCGAGGTGACCGGAGTCTCCTGCCGCACATCGACGCCGTGCTTTTCGGCGTTCCTGAGCAGCAGATGATCGAACTCCGAGCGCGTCACCTGAAACGAATTGCGATACGGATCGTCGAGGCGCTGATCGAAGCGGAAACGGTAGCCGTGGCGGCCGTCGCCCGTGACAAAGTACGCGCCGAATTTCGGGTGGTAGTCGCCCTGGTGCAGCAGCTCGGTGACGCCGAGGCGCGCGAAGAGATCGTTGTTGTACGGGAGGAGCGACTCGCCGACCTGGAAGCGCGGGAAACGTTCGCGCTCGAGAAGCGTTACGGAGAGCCCCTGCTGTGCGAGGAGAGTTGCGGCGGTGGACCCGGCCGGGCCGCCACCAATGACGAGGACGTCACGCATTCGCGGGGCTGAAACGCTACTATCCTGGCAATTAGTCCGAAAAATCCGATGATCGAACGATTTCTGAACCTCGTGAACGCCGATCCCGAAGCGCCGGCGTTGATCGACGGCGCGAGCGGCGCGGTGACCACTCGCGCACAGCTGCTCGCGCTCGCTTCGTCGTTCGATTTCGAAGGACTGGAAGCGGGCGACGGCGTGGCCATCCAGCTCCCGAACTCCGTGCAGTTCGTGGCCGCGTTTCTCGCCGCATGCAGGCGCGATCTGGTGGTGTTTCCCATCGATCGCGATGCGAACGAGAGCGAGGTCGCGAAGATCCTGACGCAGTTTTCCATTCGCGGCTTGGTTTCACGTAGGTCGGGCTTCAGCCCGACCAGACGGGCTGAAGCCCGTCCTACGTTTCCGCCGTTCGCGCGGCTGGTGAAGCTGACCTCCGGATCGACGGGCATGCCCAAAGGCATCGTCGTGACGGAGGCGAACCTCATCGCCGACTGCGAAAACATCTGCTCCACGATGGACATCCGCCCGGACGACATCAACCTCGGCGCGATTCCCTTCTCGCACTCGTACGGTTTCGCCAACCTGGTGATGCCGCTGCTCGTACAGGGGACGCCGGTCGTCGTTTCGAACGATTACCTGCCGCAGTCGCTGGTCGATCTCGTGAACCGGCACCGCTGCACGGTCGCGCCGCTGATCCCGATGGTCTTCGAGCATCTCGCCAACGCCGCGCACGGCTCGTTCGAGAGCGTACGCACGTTCCTGTCCGCGGGCGCGCCGCTGCCGGCGTCGACCTCGCGGAAGTTCCGCGAGCGGTTCAACATCGACATCCATTCTTTCTATGGATGCAGCGAGTGCGGCGGCATCACGTACGACCGTCCCGGCGGCGCGGTGGAGCGCGGCACGGTCGGCAGTGCCATGGATGGCGTGACGCTGTCGACGCACACACGCCGGCTCTCGGTGCGCAGCAGCTCGGTCGCGGCCGGGTACCTGTTCGACGCGAGCACGTTCGAGCCGTTCGAGAACGGGACGTTCATCACGGACGATCTGGTGGAAGTCCGCGACGACGGCGAGCTCGCCCTCACCGGCCGCGCCTCGGATCTCATCAACACCGCGGGCAAGAAAGTGAACCCTCGCGAAGTGGAAGCCGTGCTGCTGCAGATCGACGGCGTGCGCGAGGCCAAGGTCTACGGCGCGGCCGCCGGTGCGCGCGGCGAAGTCGTAGCGGCGGCGATCGTGGCCATGCCGAACGTCACGCGTGAACTGGTGCGCGAGTTCTGCCGCGCGCGGCTCTCGCTGCACAAGGTGCCGCGCATCATCAAGCTCATTGATGAGATGCCGGTGGATGAGCGGGGGAAGGTGCGGCGAGCGGCTCTGGCCTCGCTCTGAGCGTGAGCGCGCCGAGCTCCGCGCGCATCCACAACTTCAATCCGCGAAAGACCATCCGCAGCGGCGCCACGCCGAGGTTGAAGTAGGCGGTGATGCGTCGCGCGTCGTTGTAGAGACCCGCCCGTCCCGCGGCGCGGCGCTTCTCCGCGATGGCCTTGAAACGCCGGTTGTAGATCTGCATCAGGTGATAGCTGATGAAGGCCGGCTTCGGTCCGAGGACGGGCATCCAGTCGAAGCGCTTCAGGAACTTGTACGCGGGCAGCACCACGAAGATGTAGTACTGCGCGGTATCGATGAGCATGGCCGCGCTGAGCAGGTCGCCCTCGCCCATGTAGTAGTACTTGTCCTTGTACACGGCGCGGAAGAACCGCCAGTACGAGCGGATGAAGGTCTCGTTGTGCTCGGCGATCTTTTGATCGACGTTCGACTCGTCCTTCACGATGTTCACCGTGGCCTCGACGCTGAACGAGGCGTGATCGAGTCCCGGCGAGTAGTACGGATCGAGAAACACCGCCGCGTCGCCGAGGAGCGCCCAGCCGCGGCCCATGTACTGCCTCGTGGAGTACGCGAGATGCGAGTAGAAGCGCAGGTCTTCCATGCGCGGCTCGGCGCCGTCGATCAGCTCCGCCAGCGCCGGGATGTTCTTCAGAAACGCGACGAAATCGTCGGCGCGATTCTTCGAGTGATGCAGGTCGATCAGGCGCTTGTCGAAGACGACGCCGATGGAAGTCTCGCCGTTGCCGAGCGGGATGACCCAGATCCAGTAGCCGTAGCCGGTGTAGTGATTCGTGCCCAGCCGCCGCGAGCCGACGTTCGAGCCGGAGAAGCCTTTGCGCGCGGCGATGTCGTCGATGTGGCGCACGTTCTTCCAGCGGCACCACACCGCGGCGGTGGGATGCTCGTCGTTGCGGTCGATGAGGTTGAGCTTGCGGCCGATGAAGTTCGCGCGGCCGGAAGCGTCGAGCACCCAGCGGCAGGCGATGACGCGCGTCATCCCGAGCGCCGTCGAGGGCCCCCCTCCTTCGTGCGACGCAGAGGTTCCCTCGACTGCACTCGGGATGACACCCGATACGTCGATGGTCAACCTGTTGTCGAAATCGCCGAGGGTGACGTCGAGGGCGCGCGCCGGCCGCCAGAGCTCCGTGCCTTCGGCGACGGCCGTGGCGAGCAGGTGCTCATCGAGCGCATCGCGGCGCAACTGGAACGCGGGGATGGTGCTGCGAATGAAGCCGCCGGTCTCGCTGGCGTTCGCGTGTCCGGTGACTTTGTCGTTGGAGAACCAGTAGCGCAGGCCTTCCTTGGGCAGCTGTTCGTTCTCGAGGTGCTGCCACATGGCCAGGCGGCGCGTGAGGAACATGGCCGACATCTCGGTGGTGGCCTCGCCGACTTTCTCGTCGAAGCGCTCCGCTTTCTCGACGATGAGCACGCGCAGATGCGGAGCCTCGCGGCGCAGCAGGATGGCCGCGGAGGCGCCGCTGAAGGCGCCGCCGAGGATCACGACGTCGTACCGGTCTTGCATTGTGTGCATGCTAGGATGCGCGCCCCCGATGGAAACGCTTCGTGACTGGTTTCATTTCATCACCGATGTGCGCGGCCTGGTACAGGCCGGAGGCTACATCGCATTGGCCATCATCGTCTTCACCGAGACGGGCCTGATGATCGGATTTTTCCTCCCCGGCGACTCGCTGCTCGTGACCGCGGGGCTGTTCGCCGCGAAGGGCGACCTGAACATCTTCGTCCTCAACGCGCTGCTGATGACATGCGCGGTCGCCGGCGACGCCACGGGCTACTACATCGGCAGGAAGCTCGGCCCCACGCTCTTCCGCAAGGAAGACTCGCTGCTGTTCAAGAAGAAGCACCTCATCGCCACGCACGAGTTCTACGAGCGCCACGGCGGCAAGACCATCATCATCGCGCGCTTCGTGCCCGTCGTGCGCACGTTCGCGCCGGTCGTGGCGGGCATGGCCAACATGGGCTACCGGCGCTTCGCGCTGTTCAACATCATCGGCGGGGTGGGCTGGGTCTTCTCGATGACGATGCTCGGCTATCTCCTGGTGACGATGTTTCCCGCCACGGAGAAGCACATCGAGAAGGTGATCATCGTCGTGGTGTTTCTGTCGCTGCTGCCGGGGCTCATCGAGTGGCTGCGGTCGCGGAAGCGCGCGCGGGCCCAGGACCTATAGGTCGTATAGGTCCTATAGGTCCTATAGGTCCTATAGGTCCTAGTACGTATGCCGCCTGCGGTACTCGGCCGGCGTCACGCCGAGCTGCTTGCGGAACGTGCGCGGGAGATAGGCCTGATCGTAGTAGCCGCAGCGCGTGGCGATCTCGCTGAGCGTGTAGCTCGTGTCGCGGATCAGCCGGATTGCTTCCTGCAGCTTCTCCTCCGCCTCGGAAAAGCTCTCGTGCTGCACGCGATGCGCGGCCGCAAGCACGGCCAGCGCCGCCGCTTCCAGCGCCAGCGGCATCCCGTCATCCGCGCTCCGCGCCTCGGTCACCAGTCGCGATAACGCTCCTTCGAGCAACTCCTCGCGAATGACGGTCACGGCGTCGTCGAAATCGGCGCGCGCGAACAGCTCCGCGTTCACGGTGCAGCGGAACACGCGCGCCGGGCGCTTCACGATGACGTCGCGATGCACGACGCCCGTGTGGCAGAACACGACGTCGCCCTTCCTGAGATGGCGCTGCACGCCGTCGAAGGTCATGTCCATGTCGCCGCAGAGGATGATCACCAGCTCGGGACGGTCATGCACGTACGGCGCGGCCACGCGGCCGCGCTCGTAGAGGATCTCGTACACCCAGATCGCGCCGGTGGCGTCGTTGCGCGAGAGGAGCTTGTACGTTTTCATGCGGAAGTCCGGATGGCTACACTTCGGCAACGTTTGCGGCAGCGGACGGACGGAAGGACGCGATTGCGAGCATAGTCGTTCGCGTGATCTCGGTGTTCCGCGTCCGTTACGACAAAGGCTCCATCGCGCCGCACCGGCACGAGCGCGCGCGCATCGCCATGCTGCTCGACGGCAGCGTGGCCGAGGAGACGAACGGCCGCATCGTGGACATCCGCAAACATCAGCTGGTGTTCTGGCCGGAAGGCGTGACGCACAGCAACGTCTTCGGACGCGCGTCGCAGTCGCTGCAGATCGAGCTGTCGCACGAGATCTATCGCCACGTCGCGCGATGGTTTCCGCCGCCGCCCTCGCCCATCGACTCCGATCGCTTCGAAGGCGCGACGCAGCGGCTGCTGCGCGAAGTCGACCGCTACGACGCCGCCTCGCCGATGGCGTTGCAGTCGGCGATCTACGAGATCGTGGCGCGCGCGTCCCGGCTCACGTCGTCGCAGGAACCGCTCAGCTTCGCCGTGACGCAGGCCATTCGTTTCGCGAACGCGTCGATCGCGGATCCGATCGCGATCGGCGATCTCGCCGAGGCGGCAAACGTCTCCGTGCGCAGTCTTCATGAGCGGTTCACCGAGGAACTGGGCACGACGCCGATGGATTACGTGCGCGACCTGCGTCTCACTCACGCCGAGTCGCTGCTGCGCGAGACGCAGTTGCCGGCGGCGGAGATCGCCGCGGCGTGCGGCTTCTACGATCAGGCGCATTTCTGCCGCCTGTTCAAGCAGCGCACGGGCACGACTCCGCGGCAGTTCCGCACGCAAAACGCGGGCGCGCCCTCGTAGCGCAACACTAGCGAAGGCACGCCCGCCGGCGGTCGGTCGGATCGTTCGATTACTTGCGCGCCACCGCGGGCTTCGCGGTTTTGACTTCCGCGACGCGCGTGTCGGTCCCGTGCGTGATCTCGACCGAGGCGATGCGGTACTCGCTGCCGAGCGACGCGGTGAAGCCCGCGCACGGCAGGCCGTCGATACAGTCCGTCGACGTGAGCGGCTTGCACTTCACGTTGGTTGTGTCCCGGCCGCAGATGCCGCTGGGCAGGCAGTTGATGCATGCGAACATCGGCTGCGCGGCGAAGACGACGAGAGTGAGAGCGAAAACGATGCGGGCGTAACGTTTCATTTGAATGACCTCCATTGTGTTTTCCGACCACCGCCACAACCGGGATTACCTGCGGACCTGCGCGATGCGTTTCGCGCTCTTCACCTCCGCGACACGCGCGTCCGTGCCGTGCGTGATCTCCACCGAGGCGATGCGGTACTCGCCGGCGAGCGGCGCGGCGGCGGCGATCTGGCACCAGCCGCTGCTGATGCAGCCGTCGATCGTCGGCACGCACTTGGTGGTGTCGCCCTTGCCGCAGTTGCCGTCGTTCAGACAGCTGATGCAGCGCCCGAACGCGGGCTGCGCGAGAACGACGAGGACGGTGAGGAGGAGGGAAATCTTCTTCATGGAATTTGCTCCTTTTTCTGAAATCGCACGGTGACGCGGTTCTCGCCCACGCGCGCGTTGAAACCGATCTGGGGATCGATGCCCGACTCGAGGATGGCCACCACTTCGTCGTTGCCGCGGTACGGCCAGAATTCGTAGAAGCCCGGCGGCACGTTGGGAAGGCGGGCCAGGCCGTCGTCGTCGGTCATCAGCCGCAGGCCCTGCCACGACTGCATCTCGCGCACGACCTCGTCGGGGAAGACCTCGCCGTTGAAGCGCATCATGAACGCGACCTCCGGCACGGCGGCGCCTTCGACGGTCTTCGCGACGAGATCGATGGCCGCGCCGGCGGTGGGAACGCGCACGCGGACGCGCTGCGCATCGCTTTGCAGCTGGACGCGCGCGAACGAGCCTTCGCGCGGAATCACGTACAGCAGCACCTCGCCGTCGCGAGGCGTGTCGATCGTGGCGGTCCCTTTGTCGTCGGTGGTGGTAATCGCGCGAATCTCACCGCCCGCGACGCAGAGCAATGCGGCGCTGGCAATCGGCACTCCGCGCGAGTCGGCCACTTCGACCGAGCGCCGCACGCCGTTCGCGAGGCGCAGCACGACGTCGCGACTGGCGCCCGCGCCGAGCTCGAACTTCATCGGAGCGGGGCGCAACAACCTGTCGGCCGCGATCACGCGCAGCGTCTGGGCGCCCGCCGGCACGACGGCGTACGAGAAAGCGCCGTTGGCGTCCGTGCTCCGCCGAATCACGCGGCGCGGCGGTCCCGCGGACTCGAGCGTCACCTGCGCATCCGCGGCGGGCCAGCCTTCGACAGTGACCACGCGTCCCGTGACGCGGCTGTCCGGCACCGCGAAGTCGATCGTGGGCGACGGGCCGTCCGGAATCACGAGGAAGCCCGCGAACGCCGGCTCCGCTCCGTCGACGCTCACCGACACTTCGAGCTCGCCGCGGCGCCACGTCACGCTCGCGTACGAGCCGTCGTCTTTTGTCGTGAGCGACGTCACCCAACGCTCGTCCGAATGGCGCAGGGTGACGTTCGTGTTCGGCAGCGGCTTGCCGCCCCGCGTGAATCGTCCGAACACGTAGCCGCGAGGCAGCTCGATCTGCGTCACCGACGTCGCACCCTCGGTCGCCACGGCGATCGTGCGCAAGCGCTTCAGCGGCTCATCGCCTTCGACGAGGAGCGCGTACTTGCCGGGCTCGATGTCTTCGAAGGTCGCGGCGCTCTCGGCCGCCGGGATGGTGCGCTTGCCGAGGAGGCGCTGCGCGGCGTCGCGCGTCAGGAGGCGGACGGTGAGCGGACCCTTGTCGCCGTTGCGCGCAAAGCTCACGCGCAACGTTGCGGCGTGGAGTTGTGATGTGAGGAGGAGAACCGCCGCGCACACGAACGTTCGCATGCGCCCAATGTCGGGCGCGCGTGGCCGTCAGTCTTGGATGAAACGGCGGCGTTTGTACAAAACGCGTTAGTCGTTGATGAACGTGCCGATGAGCCGAACCGTGCCCCAGCGATGGCGCATGATGAACGCCGCGTCGAAGGCCGTGTCGTTGATGCTCGTGCGCGGCAGATCGGGACGCTCCAGGCGCGTCGTGCGATACGCGCCGCCTATCTCGATACGCGCCTTCCACGGACGGATCACGTTCATGGCGTGCGTGTGAAAGTCGAAGCCGAGGCCCGCGCGGGCCAGGGCGCTCGTGCTCTCCGCTTCCGTCTCCTGCTCGCGCGACCCGTTGCCGCTCAGACGCAGGAAGCCGACCGTGCGAGCGAAGAGCGGGAAGTACGCGTTGGCATCGAGCGCCAGTCCGTAGGCCGCGTTTTCCGCGGTCGTGGACACGATTTTCTTCGTGGCGGTGTCCCACGTTTCATCCGTGAACTCGGAAGAGCTCCAGGTCGGTCCGGCCGAGATCTGCACGCCGCGCGTCGCAAAGTACGGATCGTCGATGGTCTCGTACCACCACTTCAGCGCCGCGAAGTTGAAGGTGTTGCTGTCGGTGAGGTCGCGATTGTCGTCGCGATCGGAGTCGTCGTCATCGTCATCGTCATCGTCGCCGTTGACGTCGAAGTCGGTGGTGAGACTGGAGCCGAGCGTGGTCGCGGAGAGGGTGACGGTCTGCTTCTGCGTCAGCGGATAGCCGACGGTGACGGCCATCGTCGGATCGTAGTCGAGCACCTTGGACTTGAACCGCTTCGCGATGACGGCCGTGGCGAACCCGCCCGTGCCCATGATGTCGTACGCGCGATAGGCGAGGCCGACGTTGATGCCGTCGGAGTTGTCGCTCTTCTCGACCGCGCCTTCGACGACGCCGAGGTTGTTGAGGAGGGCGCGTCCGCCGATGAGGGCGGTGCCGTCGCGGAAGGTCTCGCCGTCGGGAGTGCGGAAGCCGGTGCCGGTGAGGTCGTAGAAAACGGGAGTGACGTCGAGGATGCGGATGACCAGCGTCGTGCCGCCCGCGGTGACGCCCGGCTCGACGCGATACGTGGCGTCGGTGACGAACGGCAGGCGGCGGATGCGGTAGACGGCCTGGCGGAAGTCTTCGTCGCCGTACATCCGCTCCTCTTTCAACCGCGCCTCGCCGCGAACGATGGTGTCGTCGACGTTCGAGCCCTCGACGATGATGCGCTCGAGGCGATAACGCTGCGGTTGCTGCTGCGCGAAGGCAGCCGTGGCGGTTGCGAGAAGACAGATGGTCAGGACGATCCGGCGCATGCGGTTGCGTACCCTAGCACGACCCGAGCTCAGCGCGACGACGCCGCCTGCACGCGACGCAGTTCCGCAACAGCCTGCTCGGCCTGCCAGAGATGGCGGCGCTCGTGCGCGGCCACGATCCGGAACGCGGAGAGGAGGTTGTAACGCACGCGCTTGTCGAACGGCGAGACGATCTTGACGCGCAGATCCGTATCGCGCGCGTCGCGCACGAGGTCCATCAGCTTGTCCTGCAGCGACGCGAACTCGCCGAACGCATCAGCCTTCGCGCGCGTCGATTTGGGGACGAAGGGCGCGGAGGTCTTCACCTTCGTCCGGATGGGCGGCTCGAGGAACCACCTCAACACGCGGCCGAGGACGTCCATGGTCACCGGCCCGCGTTTGCCGTTCCGGCGTCCCTTGGCGATGGCGTCGCGCAGCACGGGCAGAAACTGCTCGCTGCTGATGCTCAGATGCGCGATGCATTCGGCGGCGCTCCAGCGCTTCGGCGTGGGACGCACGGTGAAGAGCCGGCCGTCGGTGGACTGCACGAGCGTCCACGCGCGGCGCGTGGCCTCGTTCAGCTCCTTCTCCACCTCTTCCAGCGCGTCCACTAATCCTTCTTGAGCAACGCCTCGCCCAGCTCGCGCGATCGCCGCGTCGCCGCCTCGACGGCATTCATCAGCGTGGTGCGCACGCCGCCGTGCTCGAGGGTGTGCAACCCGGTGATGGCCGTGCCGCCCGGCGACGTGACCATGTCCTTCAAACGGCCGGGATGCTCATTGGTTTCCAACAGCAGTTTCGCAGATCCGAGAACGGTCTGCGCTGCGAGAAGCTGTGCGGTGCGCCGCGAGAGTCCGACTTTGACGCCGGCGTCGCTCAATGCTTCGAGAATGAGGAACACGTACGCGGGGCCGCTGCCGGAGAGCCCGGTCACGGCGTCGAGCGCGGATTCTTCGAGGATGACCGTCAGTCCGATGGCGTCGAAGATCTTCTTCGCATCGGCGAGATCGGACTCGCGCGCGTGCTCGCCGCCGGCGATGGCCGTGGCCGCGGCATCGACGAGCGCGGGCGTGTTGGGCATCGCGCGGATGACGCGCGTGCCGCCGGCAAGCCTCGCCTGGATCGCCGTGACGGGGACGCCGGCGTCAATGGAGATGACCAGCGCGTCGTTCCGGATCGCTGCGCTCACCTCGTCGAGCACGCGGCTCAGAATCTGCGGCTTCACGGAAAGCACGACGATGTCCGCGCCGGCGGGGATTTTGTTGTCGGTCGTCCCCCGGATCCCGAACTTCTCCTGCAACTCGGCCACGCGCTCCGCGCGCGGCGCGGAGGCGACGACCTGCTCCGGCGCAAAATCGTCGCCGCGCAGCAGCCCGCGAATCATGGCCTCCGCCATATTGCCGGCGCCGATGAAGCCGATGGTGCGGGTCATGGGGCTCGCTCCGGAAACAGTGCTCCAATCGTGGCGACGCCGATGATCGTCAGCGAGTGCAACACGGCCTTGCGACGCATTTTGTCGGACGTGAACTCCTCGAACGTGCGTCCCGAGACGAACGACTGCGCGTCTTCCGCAGCAATGAGCACATCGAGCAGAAGCTGGCGATCACGCGACGTCAAGCTGCACCGCCGTATCGAGGATCGCCTGGCGCCTCAGGTAGTTCCGCATGTGCTCGACGCCATCCAACTCCAGCATGTCGACGTCACGCCCGAAGATCGCAACCAGTTCGTCGCGCATGTCGAGCCAGCGATCGAGCGTCCAGGGCGCGTCCGGCGCAAACCGCACCAGCACATCCACATCGCTCTCCGGACCGAAGTCGTCGCGGAGGACGCTCCCGAACAGCGCAAACTCCGTGATCTGCCACCTGCGGCAGAACTCGCGGAGTTTTTCTCGA